>PBQB01000073.1 GCA_002724895.1 Flavobacteriales bacterium | reverse complement strand
TTTTAATCCTCCATCTGGAGGAAACCCACCCTATGAATATTCTATAGATGGGGGGACTACTTGGCAAAATTCAAATACATTCAATACATTAACTTCAGGAACTTATAATACTCAAGTAAGAGATGCAAATTTATGTGTTAAACAGAATAACATTGTTCTAAACGAGCCATCACAAATTTTTGCAAATGCACTTGTTACTTCCCCTTCATGTAATGGAGTTAGTGACGGCACTATATTATTACAGCCAATTGGAGGGGTTATATCAACATATAGTAACTATCAATGGATTCAAATTCCATCACTGAGTTCACCACAAGCCACTGGATTAAGTGCAGGGCTATATTTAGTTTCATTTGATGATGCTAATGGTTGTTCTGGAGATACTTCGATTAGCTTGAATGATCCCTCTGCTATTTCTGCAAACATATCTACTACTGATGAATTTTGTAATGATGTTGCAGGAGCAATAAACATTACTAATTTACAGGGTGGAACACCATTTAGTAGTGGAAACCCTTATATTTATTCTTGGACTGGCCCAAATAGCTTTACTTCATCTAACGCTAATTTAACAGCAATAAGCGCAGGATCTTACTCCGTTACTATTACAGATCAAAATGGATGTGACCTTGCATTAAATAATATACAAGTAATTAATAATCTACCTTTTGAACTTAGCTTCACAAGTACAGAGACATGCCCTGGAAATCAATCGGGAACAGCTACAGTTGTTGTTAATCCTTTATCTGGAAATACTTTAACTAGTCAAACTTATCAATGGACAGTTACAGGCCAGTCAACCATTATTTCAACTTTACAAGCTGTTTCTTCTCTTGCAGTTGGTTCCTATACATGTACGGTGACTGATGCTAGTTTTCCTGGGTGTTCAATTTCAGGACCTGTAAATGTAGATACGTCAGCTGTAGCTGTTAAGATAGATAATTTAGAGCTTGTTGAGATTAGCTGTCATAATGCTACTGATGGAGAAATTACTGTACACGCTAGTGGAGGAACTCCTCCATATACTTTTTCTATCAATGGAATAAGTAATGGAAGTGATTCCGTTTTTTCTAATTTATCTTCTAATTCTTATACTCTAAGAGTTGAAGATAACGTTAATTGTTACGATGAGTTGACAATTATTGTCGACAATCCTCTTCCATTATCTATAGATACAATTCTTGTTAATCCTATCAGATGTCATGGTGAAAGTAATGCTTCTATACAATCAATCATTGTAAATGGAGGGAATTCTCCGTACCAATATTCCATAAATGGAGGATTACCTAGATCTAATATGTCTTATTTCATTAATTATGGACCAGGCAATTACACCGTTGAAGTTAAAGATGAAAATAATTGTTTTACTTCTGATATTTTAATTATTACTGAACCTTCACCTTTATCAGTCAGTATTGTCCCTTCACTATGGAATAATTATCAAGTAAGATGCTATGAAGATACAAATTCATATGCAAATATATACCCTAGTGGGGGAATCTCACCATACATGTTTTTATGTGTAGATTTAATTAATTCAGATACAGTATACTATGGTACATCATCTCTAATCTCTAACTTAAGACATGGAGAATATGAATTTTATGTAATGGATTCTTTATCATGTCTTTATACTGAATCAATTATTTATCATCAACCAAGTCCAATTCAACATAATTTTATCCCAACTCATGTTACATGTGAAGGATGGAGTAATGGGTCTCTTATCGACTCAGTATATGGTGGTGTTGGTGGATCAATTAATTCATACACTTACATGTGGAATTCAAACCCTCAAGAAACAGATTATTACATTGATTCTATTGCTGTTGGAGATCATTTTGTTACTGTTATGGATGCAAATAATTGTATGTCAACAGACACGTTTAGTTCAATAAATGCCAACAATGCATTATCAGTTAGTATTAATACTTCGCTCACAAAAGACGTAAGTTGCTTTAATTATTGTGACGGAGAAATTTCAGTTTTTGTTTCAGGTGGAGTTGCAAATATAAACTCAAATGGGGACTCTATTTATACTTATTTATGGAATGACACATTATTTCAAAATACAGTAACTGCTACAGGTTTATGTGTTAATAATAATACTAATTCTACTTCATATAGTTGTATAGTTACTGATTTGACTGGATGTAGTGATACAGTTTCATATACAATCAGTCAGAACATACCAGTTTCTGTAACTGCGACACTTGTTACAGAAATATTGTGTTATGATGACTCTACAGGAAGGGTAACAGCTAACGCTACAGGTGGTGCTGGCTCGTTTGAGTATATGTGGAGCAACAATTTTGTATATAATAGTAGTCCAAATAATCCATTGTCAGCTAGTTCTGGAATTCCTGTTGGGAACTATATAGTAACAGCCAAAGATCAAAATGGGTGTGTTGCTACTGATAGTATTGAGCTAATTCAACCGCCAGAAATGGAATTAGTTGTTTCAAGTGAAAATGTTTCTTGTTATGGTTTTGGAGATGGTATAATCTCTGCGCAGTCTAGTGGAGGAACACCATTTTTAGGCATTCCACCAGAATACATATACAATTACTACGATAATTTAGGAAATCTGATTAATACAATACAGTCAGATATTTCAGAGTCAAACAATCTTACTCCAGGAATTTACAGAGTTCAATCTCAGGATATGAACGGGTGTATTATCCAATCTGGATCATTGTATATTTCGGAACCTTCTGATTCACTAACACTATTATTTTCAACTGTAGATGATCGTTGTTCTCAAAATTCAGGAGAAATAACAGTATTTGCATACGGAGGTACAGAGCCATATCAATATCTATGGGATAACGGAGGAAATACAACTCAATTATCTAGCTTATCAGCAGGATATTATTCAATTGTCATAACAGATGCAAATAATTGTTTGTTTAAAGATTCTGTTTTAGTAAAGGGAACACAAAATGTATTTCTTCCAGACAATCAATCATCTATTACATATGAAATATGTTTAGGAGATAGTGTTTTTATTGATATTAATGAAAAAACATCTATCAATTATCTTTGGGATGATGGAAGTACTGTTGCTGATAGATGGGTGTTTCCTTCAAAAAGAACTAATCAATATCAGCTAATTATTGACGACCCTTTTTGTAGTGATACATATTCTGTATATGCAAATGTTAATGTGGATTTTGTAGATGCAAAACCAACATCCAATCCTTCATTAAATTATGGGCCTCATCCTGTTATTGTAAATGGTGATGCTATTCAAATTTTTTCTGATAATAATTATTGTGATGAATATAATTGGGTATGGCAGGATGGAGCCACCTCATCTCAATCGTTTAATGATAATCCAGAATCTTCATCTTGGTATTATATAAGCGTTGACTCAGCTGGATGTTTAGGATATGATTCAATTTATGTTGTTGTAGGGGTATTACCATATGAAGGTATCACTCCAAACAATGATGGCTATAATGATACATGGACACCACGAGATATTGAATCTTATCCTGAAGCTATTATTAAAATATTCAATAGATGGGGAGGACTTATTTTTGAGTCTAATGGAGGTGTAGAATATAAGGCGTGGGATGGAACGAATAATGGAAAAGAATTGCCAGTTGGAACATATTATTATATAATTGATTTGAAAACTGAAGATGAACCTCAAACAGGACCAATTACCATCATTAGATAATATGAAAATTTTAAAGATGAAAAAAATTACTATTCTGATTCTTACATTTTTTTACTTTGGTAAAATTGAAGCGCAACAATTACCTCAAATTTCTCAATACATGCTTAATAATTATGCTATAAATCCTGCTGTTTCTGCAATGTATGATTATTACCAGGTAAAAACGACCATAAGAAATCAATGGACTGGGCTTTCTGAAAGTCCTAAAACAACAATTCTAAGTATTTATGGGAAACAAAATGAAAAAGTTGCATTAGGAGGAACTGTTTTTAATGATATTACAGGTCCAACTAGTAGAATAGGTGGGACTATTTCATATGCTTATACACTTCCAATTAATGGGAAGCTAAATTTTTCACTGGCCATTTCTGGAGGATTTACACAATTTAGATTAATTAAATCAACTATATCAGTTCAACAAGCTGACGATCCATTTATACAAGGAGGAGATATCGTTAGAACATTGCCTGATGCGATATTTGCATTAAATTTCTTTACAGAAAAATGGTATTTAGGTCTTTCAGTGCCACAACTATTAAGTACCGAATTAAATTTGATGGATGAAGATTTTGCAAGAAGATACGATACTACAAGTGTTAATGGGAAACTATCAAGTCATGTTTTTGTTTTAGGTGAATATATATATGTAATAAATAAAGATTTTACTTTTAAACCAAACCTTTTTCTAAAATATGTTTCTGGATCGAAAACTCAGATAGATTTAGGAGTTAAAACAGAATATAAACAACTATTATGGACAGGAGTAAATTATAATATTAATAACCAATTATCTCCATTGGGCTTATTATTAGGCTATAACATTAGCGATAAATTTAACATAGGCTATTCTTTTGGTGTTCCATCTTCTAGCACTAGTTCTTATCAATCAGGATCACATGAATTTATGTTAGGATTCAAATTCTTTTAATATTCCTTTTAAAATATAAAAGGCCCTTATGATAGAAAAGGGCCTTTATATTTGTTGTACGTTTTTGGAAAAGTATGTACAACCCAAAACAAGTATTACGACATTACAAATATATATAGTAAATGTGCTTATTATTTGTCATTATCATTTAGATGTTAACAGAAAAATGTTAACAGAATATATAATTATTTTCATAAAAAGGATTTAATATATTTGCATAAGAGTATCAATATAAATGAAGATAGCAATATTAGGCACAAGAGGGATTCCAAATAACTACGGAGGCTTTGAACAATGTGCAGAATATCTTTCAGTTGGACTAGTAAAAAAGGGACATGAAGTAAGTATATATTCTCCACATTTTCATCCCTATGTTAAAGATGAATATAAAGGTGTTAAGATTAAAAAGAAATACAGTCCACAATATTTTTTAGGCAACTCAGCAGCAAATTTTATTTATGATTATCTATGTTTAAAAGATGCTGTTAATAGCGATTTTGATATAATATTAGAATTAGGATTAATTACCTCGTCACTATCACTGATATTTTGTAGCCATAGGGGAAAATTAATTGCAACAAATTTGGATGGGCTTGAGTGGAAAAGATCCAAGTGGAATAAAATTGTGCAAGTAATAACTAAATCTTTAGAACAGTATGGTGTCAAATTTTCAGATTATTTGATAGCCGATAATTTAGCAATACAAGAATATATAAAAAAAGAATATGACAGAGAGTCTAAATTTATTGCTTATGGAACACACAAAATTAATCCTCCAAATAATAAATGTTTAAAATATTATGGAATTGATAATAAAGAGTATTTACTGACTATTGCAAGATTAGAACCTGAAAACAATATAGAATTAATGCTTGATGCGTTTATTGAAAGTAAGGCAGAATATTATTATGTAATTATAGGAAATCATTTGACCAATTATGGAGATTTTTTAAAAGATAAGTACAGAAATACCAAAATTATTTTTCTAGGGGGAATATTTAATAAGCAAGACTTAGACAATATCAGGTATTTTTCAAGATTGTATTTACATGGTCACTCCGTTGGAGGAACTAATCCTGCTCTTTTAGAAGCTATGGCTGCAAGCACATTAATTCTTTCACATAATAATAAATTTAATAAATCCGTAGTTGAAGAAAATGCATTCTTTTTTAAGAATAAAAATGAATTGGTTCGTCTTTTATTAGATAACAAACTTTTTTCACATAAAAAAAAGTTTGTTAAGAACAACTTAAAAAAAATCAATCAGATTTATAATTGGGATTTTGTAATAGACCAATATGAAAGTTATTTTCAAGAGATATTAAGATTAAGCTTAAACAGCAAATAGGTCCGCTGCAATCTTATCAGCAATTTTTTTTCCTTCATCATTAAGAATATAAGTGTTTTTTTTATTTAACATTATTATATGGTTGCTCCATCTTTGAACTTCATTATAAAAATAATCTTTAAATTTTCCACCAAATTTTTTTTCTATGTAACTAATATTAACACCCCAAATTGTTCGAAGAGAAGTGAAAACATATTCATTATATTTTTCTTTAATAGACAATGTTTCAGTTTTATAATTACAGTTGTTTTTTTTCAAACTATCAATATATTTTTTATTGGAAGAGACATTCCATCTTCTACTGTTTCCATTAAATGAATGTGAAGAAGGTCCTATTCCTAAGTAATGATTACCAGTCCAATAGCCTATGTTATGATTAGAAAAAAAATCTTTTTTCCCAAAATTAGAAATTTCATATTGAATAAAATTATTTTTTTTAGTGAATGAAATTAGTTCATCATAAAGTCTTAAAAATTTTTTTTCATTTAATTCATTAATTTTCTTTTTTTTAACTAAATGATATAGTTGAGTGTTTTTTTCTATAGTTAACGCATATGCAGATATATGTTGAATTTCTAGTTTTAAAATAGTTAAAAGTGTATTTTTCCAAGAATTTAAGTTTTGACTAGGTATCCCATAAATTAAGTCAACTGAAATATTATTAAATCCAATTTTTTTAGCATCAAAAATAGCTTGTTTAGATTGTGATGCGGAATGATTTCTATTCATAAATTTTAAATCCTTATCGTTTAAGGATTGTAGCCCTATGCTTAGTCTGTTAATCCCATTTTTTTTTAAACTAATTAGTTTTTCGAAATTTAAATCATCAGGATTACACTCAAATGTTATCTCTATATTTTCATCTAAATTATAATGTTTATAAATATAATTTAATATTGAGTTAATATCTTTAGATTCTAAAATAGATGGAGTTCCTCCACCAAAATATATTGATTTTATTTTTTTGTTATGAAGATAATTAGCTCTTGATTCAATTTCTTTTTTCAAACATTCAACAATAAGATCTTTGCTATCCATTGAAGTACTAAAATAGAAATTACAATATATACATTTTTGTTTGCAGAAAGGAATATGTATATATATACTAGCCAATATTTATGTGTTTAAATTACTAGCAAATTTATATATAAATTACTAAAATGGTAATATTTCTTGTACTTCAAAAGTTGGATATCCCTTAACTCCAACATCATTATAAAAGTCAATAAAACGAAGTTTATAATACCTGCCTTCAGTATTTTTTATAATGTAACTAATGTTAGAATTGATTATATAGTATCCATTATCAAAATCATATAACTTCCAGTTATATCCAATAATATCTTGATTATTCTTGAATGTATAATTGTTAATATTAGAAAATATAATATCACTAAAAGTATTTACTGAATCAATAGCAACTTCTATACCATTTTTTTGATTTATTAACGTTCCTGTCACTAAATAAGCAGGAACAATCGAGTCAGCATATAAATGAGTATATTGAGAAAAAAGTAAATCCCAATCATCTTTATTTGGTGATGAAATAATTGTACTACTATCTAATGAAAAACGAGTATATTGAAGATTTTCATTTTTTGGAATTTGAATTGTTCTCAATTCAGAATTATTCAAATTTGAAACAGTAATAATATAATAATTGTTTGAAAAAGTATCTACTTTGAACTTTTTATATCCTCTAGAATTTCCATCAATGTCAAATCCTAAATCAATTATATACGTGATATTATCGCCCCAGCTATTTCCTATTGCTGTATTACTAGTATTTGAAGGATCATCCCAACTCCAGTTTATAGANTCAGGAACTGTAGTAACTTCTTCAAACAAGAGATTATTAATTTTTTTAATTTGACTAAATACGGATGAATTAATTATAATATTAAAAACCCCTTCTTCGTTACCAAAACCTAAATCCCATTCTGTTTTAATATTTGATGAAATAATTGAGTTTTGTTTTACATTATAAAAAACTTGTTTGGCATAATTTGATTCTAAATTTATTTGAGTAATTTTAAGCTCTGACCTATCTAAATTGACTGGAATTTCTCCTTTTTCACAAGAAAAAAAAAATAAAATTGTTGATATTAGATGAAAATATTTTTTCATAGAANTATAGAGAGATTACTAAAATATGTTCTGCCATATCCAATTGATAATTTATTATTTGAATTTGAATGAACTGAAGAATCAGATTGAAAACTAAGATCTGTCACATCAAATAAATTTTTTATTCCAAAACTAAGTTTTAGTTTGTTATTCAAATATATTTGATTTATAGATATATCAAGAGAATTATATGCTTTTTGTTTAGTNTCGATAATATCATCATTCTCTAAAGTGATGAATTGTGTTTTCTCTCCATTATATTTATAGAAAACATTTAAAGTCAGATCGGGTTTAATCTCATATATACAGTTTAATGTGTAGTTNGNAGNAAATATATATTTAAAAGGATCATTTGAGTTAATTTTATTTGATCTTCCTATGTGCGATACTGAGGTATTTATAGATATAGCATTAGAAAGCAAAGAAACATCTATATTTCCTCCAATGGTTTTAAGTTCATAAAGATTAAAATATANATATTGGTCACTAATTTTATATAAATCAATTTTATCTTTNATATTGTTGTAAAAGANAGAACCTTTAATAGAGCTTTTATAATTTTTGTTTTTAANANAGTAAGTTGATGAAAANCGATAATTATCACCTTTTTCTGNTGATAGATTTGNATTGCCAACTATATAATGATTTATATCTATAAACTCAAAAAAAAGCTCTTTAAGACTTGGAGCTCTATATCCTTTTGCATATGAACTTCGTATTTGAAAGTTCTCATTAAGTTTTAACATTAAATTAAGAGATGGGATCAATGGAGCTTTATATTTAGTGTTATATATAACTCTTAATCCTGGTCTTATATTTAAATTTTTAATATTAGCTTCAGCATTTGAAAAGAAAGAATAGTCTGTTTGATATTGAGTGTTATCTGCAATTCTTTGGCCAGAAGCAGTTTCGTAAATTATATCAAGTCCAATTTGATAATTAACAAATTGTTTTTTTGAACTAAACCAAGATTTTGCCATAAACATATTAAAAAGTGAAGTGTCTTGATCAGAGCTATTATCTACTAAATTTTCAGATAGAGTTATCAAATCCTTATAATATGTGTTTTTTACTCTTTTAAATTGACTTAATGCTATAACTGACTGTAGTTTATATTTTTCACTCTGAATGATTAGTTCAGAACCTAAATTCCTTCTAAATGTGTAGTAGTAATCATCAAATGCATTTATATAATATGGAGGTAATGGTCGTCCTCTATTCGTGATTTTTTCATAAAAATATTCTCCATAGCTTCGAATATTTAAATTTTTGTATTTGTATGCATGAACAGTTTTATTTGATAATTGTAATTTGGGATTCCAATCTTTAAATCTATTTGTGTCTGCAGCAGACTTTTGAGGCAATAAGCTAAACGCATCATTTTTAGACCATCCTGAAAAAAAATTTCTTTGAAAAATAGAGGAAAATTTATGTTTTTTATATCCAAAATTAATTGCAAAATCTAGATTGTAAATCCCTACTGTTTCGTAATAATTTTTGAATGAAAAATTTAGTTTATTAGAGATTACTTTTTTAGAGATTAGATTTATTGTTCCTGCTAATGCATCACTCCCATAATTTACAGAAAGGGGTCCTTTAATAATTTCTATTTTATCAATATTTGATAAATTTATTTGAGAAACATCAATATTTCCATTTAACCTTCCAATAACAGGAATACCATCAATTAAAATTTTTACATTTTGACCTGAAACGCCCTGCATTAAAATAGAAGAGCCTAGAATATTATCATTTGACAAAGTAAAGTTAGATTGATATTTAAGAAGATCGCCTAAGTTATTAAATAGATTAGATTTAATAGTCTTGTTATTTATTATAATAATGTCTTGTATAGCATTATTTTTTACAGTCGGATTTAATTGCCCTGTTACCACAACTTCATCAAGATCTTTTTTTATGTCAATTGAGTCAATCCTTTGTTTAAACTCTTTAGCACAAAG
>PBQB01000072.1 GCA_002724895.1 Flavobacteriales bacterium | reverse complement strand
TTGCAAAAAAAACAATTGCGAGCTTTTTTAACTATTTTACTTATCTGTTGTTTCACAGATTCTTTTGCTCAAGACAACTATACAATTAGTGGTTATGTTCAAGACGAATCATCTGGAGAAAGTCTAATTGGTGTATCAATTTATGATAAAAACACATACAAAGGAACTACAACAAATCAATACGGATTTTATTCTCTAACCCTTCCAAAAGGACAATATGATATTATTTTCTCATTCATTGGATTTAAGTCTATCGAAAAAAAATTAGATCTCAGTAAAGATTTAAGGCTAAATATTTCATTAAAAAATAATGCAATTGTTACAGATGAAGTAATTGTTACAGGAGAAAGATTAGATAAAAATGTTAGTAGTTCTGATATGAGCCAAGCAAAAATAGAGGTTGACAATATTAAACAGCTTCCTGTTATACTTGGTGAGGTAGACGTTTTAAAATCTGCCCAACTACTTCCTGGAATACAGTCTGGAGGTGAAGGAAATTCTGGTCTTTATGTAAGAGGTGGTGGTCCAGATCAAAATCTTATTCTCTTGGATGAAGCAGTAGTTTATAATGCTGCTCATCTTTTTGGTTTCTTTTCAGTCTTTAATGCTGATGCAATTAAAGATATAAATATCATTAAAGGAGGTATGCCAGCAGAATTTGGAGGACGATTATCTTCAGTTCTAGATATAACTATGAAAGATGGTAATAATAAAAAGTATCAAGTTGATGGAGGTATTGGTTTGTTATCTTCTAGATTGACTGTTCAGGGACCTATTCAAAAAAACAAAAGTTCTTTTATAGTCTCTGGAAGAAGAACCTATGTAGATGTATTAGCAAAACCTTTTATGCAAGGAGATAATGCATTTAGTGGTTCAGGATACTTCTTTTATGACTTAACAACAAAAGTAAATTATAGAATTTCAGATAAAGACCGTTTATTCTTAAGTGGGTATTTTGGAAGAGATGTATTTACATTTGCTAATTCTAATAATGATATTGGCATTGGTATTCCTTGGGGTAATGCCACTACATCCTTGAGATGGAATCATCTTTTTAATGATAAATTATTTATGAATACCTCTCTTATTTTTTCAGATTATAGATTCGAATTTAATATAGAACAAAGTCAATTTGAATTAAAAATCTTTTCAGGAATAAATGATTGGAACACAAAAATTGATTTTCTATACCAACCAAATCAAAGAAATACCATAAAATTTGGTGCAAATTATATCTATCATGAATTTACTCCAGGAAATGCAACAGGAAGATCAGGAGAAGTTGTCTTTGAACCAGATGAAATATTTAGACAATATTCAAATGAAGGTGCCATTTACTTTTCAGATGATATTGATATTACTGATGAATTAAGAGTACATGCGGGCCTTCGTTATTCTTCATTTCAACATAGTGGATACATAAGTTTTAGAGACTATGTTTCTAATGAATTTACGGGTAGTAAAGATAATTATAGACATATAGAACCAAGACTTACTTTTAGATACAAAGTTAATCCTACTAGCTCTGTAAAAGGAGCATACACACAAAATTATCAATATATACACTTAGCATCCACTTCAAGCGTTACTCTTCCTACAGATCTATGGATCCCTAGTTCTGCAGGAATTAAACCAAAGTTTTCAGACCAATATGCGATGGGATATTTTAAAAATTTCAAGGAAAATACTTACGAAACCTCTATTGAAGCATACTATAAAGAAATGACTAATCTTATAGAATATAAAGAAGGAGTTCTTCCTGAAGACAATACTAATTCAAATAGTGATGATGCCTTTGCTTTTGGTGATGGAGAATCATATGGAGTGGAACTTTTAGTGAAAAAGAACAAAGGAAAAACTACTGGATGGATAGGCTACACACTATCAAAGACCACAAGATTTTTTGATGAAGTAAATAATGGAAACCCTTTCCCTGCCAAATATGACAGGAGACATGATTTATCAATAACCGCAACTCATAAACTTTCCGATAAGTGGTCACTAAGTAGCGTGTTTGTTTATGCTACTGGAAATGCTATTACACTTCCAACACAAAGGTACGTGATAGGTGGAAATATTTATACTGAATTTACAAGTAGAAACGGTTTTAGAATGGATCCATATCATAGGCTAGATATTGGGGCAACTTACACTAGAAAAAAGAAAAAGAAGTTTCAATCATCATGGAATTTTTCTATTTATAATTTATATAGTAGAAAAAATCCTTACTTTATATATTTTGCTTTAGAAGCTCCTGAAGGTGAAAATGGAAGCATTCAAGAAGGAAATTTAACCCCAAAAGCATATCAAGTCTCAATTTTCCCAATACTGCCTTCTGTTACTTGGAATTTTAACTTTTAAAAATGAAAAAATACCTTTTAATACTTAGTTTATTTATTTTCTCCTGTGAAGAAGAAATTACTCTAGAATTACCCTCTTCAAATAATCAACTAGTAGTAGAAGGTGCAATCGAATCAGGTTATCCTCCATACGTGATATTAACTAAAAATCAAGGTTATTTTGATGAAATAAATGAAAGCACGTTTAGTGATATCTTTGTTAAAGATGCTGATTCTGTTGTTGTATGGTATGTAAATGATTCTGGAGAAAAAGAAATAAAAGAATTAAAATTAATTCCCGAAATAATTTCAGATTCTTTACTTTCATCTGATTTCCCCGTTTACACAATCAATGACATTAATGAACTTATAAATATTATTGAAGATCCAGGTAATTATACATTTAGTGCTCCTGGTAGAACATATTTTCTTGAAATTCATTGGAATAATAATATATACTCTAGTTCAACAACAATACCAACTCCTACTCCTCTAGATTGTTTGTGGGTTGAAAAAAATGAAACAGCTGAAAAAGAACATAAATGTGATATTAGAGCAATATACTCCGATGATGGAAGTATCCAAAACAATATACTAATCAAGACAAAACGTTTAGAACACTGGAGAAAAGATTCTCTAACAGGTTCTGCTGTTAATGAACCTGACGACATGATGAAAATTGTAGATGCTGGTTCAGACGTATTAATTAATGGAGAATCATTTGAAACATACTTTCCAAGACCTAGTGAAAATGGCTTTCCAACTGGAAAATGGGCAGCAGAAAGATTTTCTGTAGATGAAAACAATGATAGTATTTTTCTTCCTAATGATGTGGTACTTGTAAAATTTTGTCAGATTGATGAACCTTCTTTAAAATTTTGGCGTAGCCTAGTGAGACAATCTAGTACTAATGGTAATCCATTTGCAGAACCAACTAACTTAGTTGGGAATATTAATAATGGTTTAGGAATATGGACTGGATACGGTTCTGTTTACTACCAAATACCAATTATTAAAGGCACTGTTATTTTTGAACAAAATAAGCCAGAAATTATAGATATATTTTAAATTTACCAAAAAATTAAAATGACAAAAGAACTAGAAGTAATAGAAACACTAATTATTGGATCAGGTCCTGCTGGATACACCGCAGCTATTTATGCGGCAAGAGCTGACATGAAGCCAGTAGTAATACAAGGACTTCAACCTGGAGGACAATTAACAACTACTACAGATGTAGAAAATTATCCAGGATACAAAGATGGAATTACTGGACCTGAAATGATGGAAGATTTTAAAGCTCAAGCTGAAAGATTTGGCACTGATACTCGTTGGGGTATGGTAACTAAAGTAGATTTTTCTAAAAGACCTTTTAAAATAGAAATTGACGAATCCAAAAATGTTCTAGCTGAAACTGTTATTATTGCTACTGGAGCATCTGCTAAATGGCTAGGAATTGAAGATGAAAAAAGATTAAATGGATATGGTGTATCAGCATGTGCAACATGTGATGGCTTTTTTTACAAAGGTAAAGAAGTTGTTGTTGTTGGAGGCGGTGATACTGCAGCAGAGGAAGCTACATACCTTGCAAAACTTTGCACTAAAGTTACCTTACTTGTAAGAAAAGATAAAATGCGTGCATCTAAAGCAATGCAACATAGAGTATTTAATACAGATAATTTAGAAGTTCTTTTTAATCATGAAACTAAAAGTATTAATGGTGATCCAAAAAAGTCTGGCGTTGAAAGTGTAACAGCTATCAATAATTTAAATAATGAAGAAAAAAATATTAATGCTCAAGGATTCTTTGTAGCCATAGGACATAAACCTAATACAGATTTATTTAAAGGTCAACTTGATATGGATGAGAATGGCTATCTTAAAATAGAAGCAGGTACATCAAAAACCAAAATTCCTGGAGTATTTGCTGCAGGAGATGTTGCTGATCATGTTTACAGACAAGCAGTAACTTCAGCGGGAACTGGCTGTATGGCCGCATTAGATGCTGAAAGATTTTTAGCTTCAAATATCTGATATTCAACAATATAGAGTTTTTTATCTCAATATTAAAATTATATAATTTTAATTTATTATCTTTAAGAAATGAACCCTAAAGATATTTTAATTAAATATTGGGGATATTCAAATTTCAGATTACAACAAGAAGAAATTATATCCAAAATAATAAATAAAGAAGATACCCTGGCATTATTACCAACAGGAGGTGGAAAGTCTATTTGTTATCAGGTGCCAGCACTATTACAAGAAGGGATATGTATTGTTATATCACCATTAATAGCATTAATGGAAGATCAAATTAGATTTCTACAATCTAAAGGTATTAAATCAGTTGCAATTACTAGCAGAATGAATTTTAGTGATTCTGAAAGGGTTTTGACTAATTGTATTTATGGAAATGTTAAATTTTTATACTTATCTCCAGAAAAGCTTAGAAATGAATTTGTAAGACAAAAATTAAGTAAAATGAATATTAATTTAATAGCAGTTGATGAGGCACATTGTATTTCGGAATGGGGACATGATTTTAGACCTGCATATAGAAAAATTATTGAAATTAGGAATAAATCTTCAAACTGTCCATTTCTTGCTCTAACTGCGACAGCAACAAGAGAAGTTTGTGATGATATTCAAAAAAATCTGCATTTTAAAAAAAACAATATTGTTAAGTCCTCTTTTTTCAGAAAAAACTTATCCTATATTATACAAAATTCAAAAAATAAAAATAAAAGACTTTTAGAAATTATAAAAGAAATTAAAAGTTCAATAATTATTTATGCGCACAGCAGAAAAGCAACAAAAGAAATTTCAGAGCTATTGAATAAAAATAATTTTTCATCAACATATTATCATGCAGGATTAGATATAAAAACACGATTAAAAAGACAAGAAGCATGGAATAATAATCAAGTTAGAATAATAGTTGCTACTCAGGCATTTGGAATGGGTATTAACAAATCAGATGTTAAAGCAGTAATTCATTTGTTCTTACCATCTAGAATAGAGGAGTATTTCCAACAAGCTGGAAGAGCTGGAAGAAATGAGGAAAAAGCATTTTCTTATCTGCTCATAAATAAAAATGATATAATTACACAAAAACAACTAGTTGAATTAAAACACCCAAAAATAGATTTGATAAAGTTCATTTATCAAAAGCTAGCAGATTTTTTAAATATTGCTGAATTTGATCTTCCTGAAGAATCTATTCCTTTTGATTTTAGTGAATTTAGTAAAAAATATAAAATTACTAAATTAGAAATTTATTATTGCCTTAATATTTTGGAGCAAGAAGAATATTTAAAGCTCCACAGAACAATCAATCCAACTTCAAAAGTTAAATTATTAATAAATAAAGCGGAATTATATAAATTTCAAATTTCAAATAAAATTTTTGATAGTATTATTAATGCTTTATTGCGAATTAGCTCTAATATATTTTATGATTTCATTCCAATCAACGAAGAAAAAATTTCAAAAACTTTAAACATCAGTTTAAATAAAATAGTTGATTTACTTAATAATCTTAAAAAGATTAAGGTTATTTCATATCAACAAAAGCATAATTTTCCTACTATTAAATATCTACAAAATAGAAAAGATGCTAAATACTTATCAATAAATGAAAAAAAATTAGAGCAAAGAAAAAACAATGATAAAAGTAAATTAGATGATATTATTAAATATGTATCAAGCAATGATAAATGTAGAAATATAATGTTACTACAGTATTTAAGCAATGAAAAAAGTGAAAATTGTGGTATTTGTGATTACTGCTCTAAAAAAATATAATTTAAGTTAAATTTGTCACTATAATAATTTAAAATGAAAATAGTTTTCTTTGGAACACCTGCATTTGCAGCATATAATTTACAATATTTAATAGATCAAAATTATCAAATAGATACTGTTGTAACTGGTTTAGATAAATTAAGAGGAAGAGGTAAAAAGAAACTACCAACAGAAGTTAAAAAAACAGCAATAGATAATAATATTCCTGTACTACAACCACAAAATCTTAAGGATACAAGTTTCATTTGTAAATTAAACGAATTAAAAGCAGATATTTTTTTAGTTGTTGCTTTTAAATATTTACCAGAAAAAATTTGGAGATTACCAAAAATTGGGTCTATTAACTTGCATACATCTCTTTTACCTAATTACAGAGGCGCCGCTCCTATTAATAGAGTTCTTATTAATGGAGAAAAAAATACTGGTATAACCACCTTCTACTTAAATAAATATATTGATCAAGGAAATATTTTAAAGCAGAAAAAAATTGATATTTCTGAAAATATGACTGCAGGCCAATTACATGAAAAATTAAAAAAAGAAGGTGCAATATTAATCAAGGATACTTTTAATGATATCATTAGTAACAGTATAATCGAAAAAAAACAAAATAGTTCTAAAACTTTAATGGCTCCTAAGCTTACAAAAGAAATGTTAAGAATAGATTGGAAACAATCTGCATTAGACATTCACAATCTAGTTAGAGGACTATCTCCATACATATCTGAAAATAAAATTTTAAAGGATGTTTCTATTTGTCCATCGGCATGGTTTATGATTAAAGAAAAAAATGGAGTTGAAAAAAGAGTTAAACTACAATTAACAACAATTAAAAAATCACAAAAAAAATATAATTTTAAAGTTGAAACTGATAATAAAACATATTTAAATATCATAATTTCTGAAATGGCTATCTCATTATTACAACTTCAAGTAGAAGGTAAAAAATCTATCTCAATACATCAATTTCTTAATGGCTATGATCTAAAAAATTTAGAAATTTTATGACAAAAAACAACAATGCTTTGATTGAGCACTTTAAACAATTTGTTTCTAAAAAAAGATTTGATCTTTTTAATAAAAAAGTTCAAGACAGAACTAGACATATAACTCTTGTTTTAGAAAACATGTATCAAGCAAGGAATATTTCAGCTTGTTTGAGATCTGCAGATTGTTTTGGAATACAAGATGTTCATATAATAGAAAATGACAATCATTTTGAAGATAACAATGAAGTTTCAATGGGTGCAAGTAAATGGCTGAAAATTAATAATTATAATAAAGAGAGACATAACACTATAAGTACAATTAAACTTCTTAAAAAGAAAAAATATCAAATAATTACAACTACTACAAGTAATGAAAATACAGATTTATACAATATAGATTTAAATAAAAAAATTGCTATTATATTTGGATCAGAACTAAATGGGTGTAGTAATGAAGCTTTAAGTCATAGCGACTTAAAAATGAAAATCCCAATGTATGGATTCACGGAAAGCCTTAACGTTTCAGTAGCAGTATCAATATGCCTACACTATCTTTCAAAAAAAATGCGTGACACAAAAATTGATTGGAAAATTAACAAATCAGAAAGAGAAAACATTATGCTTGATTGGCTAAGAAAAAGTATAAAATCATCAAAAAAAATTGAAAATATTTTTTTAGAAAAACTAAAAATTTAAGGGGCTAATCTTTTCACAGCCCAATTTTGATCAAATGTATATACTAGTCTGTCATGTAATCTAGAAGGTCTACCCTGCCAGAACTCAATTCTATTAGGAATAACCTTAAATCCACCCCAATTTGATGGTCTTTTAATTGTTTTTCCTTTATATTTTTCTTCTATTTGTTTCATCTGCAAATTTAAATCACAACTTAAATTAATATTGGAGCTCTGTTTTGAAATTAATGTAGACAGCTGACTTTTTTTAGGTCTTTCATTAAAGTATTGATCTGAATTCAACTCAGATATCTTTTCAGCACACCCATTAATTCTTACTTGTCTTTCTAATGTTCCCCAATAAAAATTTAGAGCAACATTGTTATTTTTTAAAATATCTCTGGATTTTGCACTATCATAATTTGTAAAAAAGATAAAAGAATTTTCTTCAATATATTTTAATAATACAACTCTTGAATTTGGATTATTTAAACAATCAACAGTAGAAAGCACACAAGAGTTTGCTTCATTTATTTCAGTTTGTAAAGCCTCCTTAAACCATAGATTAAAATAATCAATAGGATCTTTTAATATATTATTAAAATCTATTCTATTTTTGTTATAATCAACTCTTAAATTTTTAATATCCATTCTAATTTAGTAAAATTGTAAATGTTTTTTAATAATTAACAAATATATTCTATTTATGCCTAAGATTAAAAAAGGAAGTTTATTAATTTCAGACCCTGCAATTAATGATAACTTTTTTTTTAAAAGTGTAATACTAATAACTCATCACTCAGAAAATGAAAGCATAGGTCTAATATTAAATCAACCAACAAATATTTCATTGGATCAAATTTTTGAACACATAAAAGAAAAAACAATTCCAATTTTTCTTGGTGGACCAGTTGCTAAAAATACTATTCAATTTTTACATTCATCAAATACTAAAATACCTGGAAGTATTAAAATTCTTGATGGTTTATTTTGGGGTGGTGATTTTGACCTTGTTTCAAAACTAATTTCCCAAAAGAAAATTTCCAAAAAAGATATACGTTTTTTTGCAGGTTATTCAGGCTGGGGAGACAAACAATTAGAAGAAGAAATAAATAATGGAGATTGGCTTGTTCTCAAAGCAGAAAAAGATGATTGTTGGCAACAATCTAGTAAACATTTATGGAGTCAAATAATAAAAAAACAAGATAGCAATTATGCAATTTGGACAAACTTACCAAAAAATCCAAATCTCAATTAATTAAAAAGGACTCTATTATTGAGTCCTTTTAATATTATTGTAGCGTGAGGGAGATTTGAACTCCCGACCTCAGGGTTATGAATCCTGCGCTCTAACCAACTGAGCTACCACGCCATAAAAATCGTTTGCAAATATATTACTTTCAAATATTATGATATATAAATTAATTTAAATTTATGAACGGTCATGTTCATTTAACAATTTTGTGTAATGTTTTAGAGATCTTAATACTAAAACTATAAATAGAGTAATCAATAATATTTTAAAAGAAATAGGATGAAGAAAAATTTCATTTCTTTCAAAGTAATTTACTAAAACTTCGACATAAATAAAACCTAATACTGCAGATAATATACTTGCATATTCTCTTCTTAAAATTGAGATAATTGAAAAAGAAACTTCAGTTTTTTTGTATTTAAAAATATTTGGCACAAAAGCAGGAACGCTATTAGACCATTTCAAATATTTTTCTCCGTGTTTTTTAATTAAAAAACTCTCTTCAGCAAACATAATTCGCTCATAATAAAGCCAAAACAATAAAACAACAGTAATAACAAAAAAAACACTAAATGTTGATAAACAAATTCCAATCCAAATTAAAAAATTACCTAAATATAGAGGATGTCTCGACATTGAATACATACCCATATAATTTAATTCATCAGCAACTTGTTTTTTAGTATTCCTTCCACTTGTTCCTTTTGGAGTAGTTCCTATAGTAATAAATCTAATTAAAAAACCTAAAATAGAAATTAAATAAGAAATAATTAAAGTAGGATCTTTATCAAGCATATTTTCATTTGAATATACAAAAGGAATTACCAATAAAAAAAGTAAAATAGGAAATTGACCTCTATATTTAAATAATAAGTTCCCTTGTTTCTCAAATGAATCTAATAATGCCATTTAATATTATATTTGTAAATAATTTTTAAAAATATCAAAAATTAACAATACACACACTAGAAAAAAAAACTATTATATAAAATTATTTATAATTAGACACAAGCCTTGAAACGACTATATTTATTTCTATTAAAATCTTATTTAGGTCCTTTCTTTTATACCTTTTTTATCGCAATATTTCTATTGTTAATGCAATTTCTTTGGAAATATATTGATGATTTAGTAGGAAAAGGATTAGAAATTAATGAAATAATGACACTACTTTTTTATGCATCTGCTAGATTTGTTCCTCTAGCTCTTCCAATTGCAATGTTACTATCATCATTAATGGTATTTGGAAAACTAGGAGAAAATAATGAGTTAACTGCACTAAAAGCTTCTGGTATTTCTTTTATTAAATTAATTTATCCTTTATTTATTTTTGCATTAATCATTAGTTTTTCATCTTTTCTCTTTTCAAACTATTTAATGCCTATAGCAAATTTAAAAAATGGTTCTATGATTTATGATATCCAAAAAAAGAAACCTGCACTTAATATTAAGGAAGGAATTTTTTATAAGGATATTGAAGGTTATACTATTAAAATTGGGAAAAAAAAATCTGATGGAAAAGTACTTGAAGATATCATTATTTATAATCATTCCAATAAAAATGGAAACACAAGTGTTATCACAGCAAAAAAAGGAAAAATGGAGATTACAAAAAATGAAAAATATTTAGAGTTAACTTTAAATAATGGGTTTTCTTATAATGAAATAATAAATCCAAAAACAAAAATTGAATCTCACAGAAAAACAAAGTTTAAAGAAAATTTAATTCGTTTTGACTTATCTACCTTTAATAAACGTCAAAATAGTGAACATCTTTACAAAGGACATTATGCAATGCTAAACAACAAACAATTAACTTTAGCTATAGACTCACTAAATCAAAAAGTAATTGAAAAAAAGAATGCATTTCATTCTGTTATTAAAGAAAAATACCAAGTTTTTGATAAAAATCAACACCAAAATTTAAAAACAAACACAACTAAAATTAATAAGAACAAACAATATGATATAGCATTAAATAGTATAAAGACATTGAAATCAATTGTTAAATCTAATAGAAATGAAATAGAGTATAAAAACATTATTCTTGCAAAACATAAAATTGAATGGCATAGGAAAATTAGCTTAGCAGTTGCGTGTATGATATTGTTTTTTATCGGTGCTTCTTTAGGATCAATTGTAAGCAAAGGAGGATTTGGTTTTCCTGCATTAATATCTATATGTTTTTTCCTTTCTTATCATGTTTTATCAATAATTGGTGAAAAGTCTGCAAAAGATTTGACTTTAGAACCTTTCGAAGGAATGTGGCTGGCAAATATTACTTTCTTTCCAATATCAATATTTTTAATGTATAAAGCTAAAAATGATGCAAAAATTTTTGATACTAGTAACTTAAAACTTAGTATTTTTGCATTTTTAAAAAAAGAAAATGAAATTTAACTCCATCAAAGATGCAATTAATGATATTAAAAATGGTAAAGTAATTATTGTTATCGATGATGAAAATAGAGAAAATGAAGGTGATTTTCTAGTAGCTGCTGAATTAGCATCACCAGAAATAATAAATTTTATGGCTACTCACGGTAGAGGTCTAATCTGTGCCCCATTAACAAAAGAAAGATGCCTAGAGCTTGAGCTAGATTTAATGATTGGTAAAAATACAGCTGCTTATGAAACTCCATTTACAATTTCAGTTGATTTACTAGGAAATGGATGTAGTACTGGTATCTCTGCTTCTGACAGGTCTAAAACAGTAAAAGCATTAGCAAATAAAAAATTTCAAAAAGATGACTTTGGGAAACCAGGTCATATTTTTCCTTTAAAAGCACAAGAAGGTGGTGTATTAAGAAGAGCTGGACATACTGAAGCAGCTATTGACTTAGCTCGATTAGCAGGATTAAATCCTGCTGGAGTGATTGTAGAAATTTTAAATAAAGATGGATCTATGGCAAGAACTCCAGAATTATTTCAAATAGCAAAAAAATTTAATTTAAAATTTATAACTATTAAAGACCTTATAAAATATAGGTTACAAAATGAATCTTTAATTTCTGAAGAAGTAAAGGTAAAACTTCCTACGGAATACGGAAATTTTAATCTAAAAGCATTCAAACAAACAACAAATGGCAGACTACATTTAGCAATATATAAAGGGAAATGGGATGAAAATGAAGAAATACTTGTAAGAGTACATTCATCTTGCATGACAGGAGATATTTTCGGAAGCTGTAGATGTGATTGTGGTGATCAATTATCAACATCATTAAAAATGATAGAAGAAAAAGGTAAAGGAGTAGTCGTGTATATGAATCAAGAAGGAAGAGGAATAGGACTTTTAAACAAATTAAAAGCTTATGAATTGCAAGAACAAGGATTTGATACTGTAGAAGCTAATGAACATCTTGGTTTTAAAGCTGACCATAGAGACTATGGAATTGGTGCACAAATACTTCGTCATTTAGGAGTTAGAAAAATACAACTTTTATCTAATAATCCAAAAAAAAGAGCAGGTCTTAATGGATATGGTTTAGAAATTACTAAAACAATTCCCATAGAAATACAATATAATGAATATAATCAATTTTACCTTAAAACAAAAAGAGACAAAATGGGTCATTCATTCAAAAAATTAGATGACTAAAGAACCAATAATTTTAGCAATAGAATCTTCTTGCGATGATACTTCAGCAGCTGTATTAAAAGGAAAAAAAGTACTTTCAAACGTTATTGCCAACCAAACTATTCACAAAGAATATGGTGGTGTAGTTCCTGAACTAGCATCACGTGCACATCAACAAAATATTATTCCTGTTGTTGATAGTGCAATTAAAAAAGCAAAGATTACAAAAAGCAATATTGATGCTATTGCTTTTACAAAAGGACCTGGTCTTCTTGGATCATTATTAGTTGGAACTTCATTTGCAAAATCATTTTCTATGGGTATGAATATCCCATTAATACAAATAAATCATATGAAAGCCCACATTCTTTCTCTTTTTATTGATGAAGGACAGAAAACACCTAAATTTCCATTTTTGTGTCTAACTGTTTCTGGTGGTCATACTCAAATTGTACTAGTTAATAGTATTAATAAGATGGAAGTAATTGGAACAACTCTAGATGATGCAGCCGGTGAAGCATTTGATAAATCTGCAAAAATTTTAGGTCTAGATTATCCAGGCGGTCCCTTAATAGATAAATTTGGCAAAGAGGGTAATACACAGGCATTTTCTTTTGGGAAACCAAAAGTTGATGGATTAAATTTTAGTTTCAGTGGTCTTAAAACATCTATTCTTTACAAAATTCGTGATTGTGTAAATAGTAATCCTAACTTTATTAATGAAAATTTAAATGATTTATGTGCTTCAATACAATTTTCTATTGTAAATATATTAATAGAGAAAATTCAAAAAGCAGTAAATAAAACAAATATTAAAGAAATAGGAATCGCTGGAGGTGTTTCTGCAAATTCCTTCTTAAGGTCATCCTTAAAAAATATTGCTAAAAAAAATAATTATAATTTATATATACCTAAGTTTGAATATTGTACTGACAATGCTGCAATGATTGGAATAGCTGGATATTTTAAATATCTTGAAAAAGATTTTAGTTCACAAAGTGAGATTGCAACAGCTAGATTATTGTTTTAAAAATTTTAATGTTACATCTAATGCATCATTCAAATGTGTTGGAATATTATCAAAACATTGAGGGTGTGAAACACCAAATACATGATCAGCATTTTCTATAATCTTTAAATCAACTTTATCATTCCAATTTTTAAAATCATATGCTTGGTCAACTAAAACAGTTGGATCATTATCTCCATGAACAATTAAAATTGGAATTTTTATTTCTTTAATTGCTAATTCTAAATTAATCCTATTTGAATTATTAATACAATTTAGATAAAACTGAAAATTAATTGGCATATTTTGTTTAGTCCTTCCATTATAAACATACGCTACATTAGTTTTCTTCCAAACCTCAACCTTTTCTTTTACAGGTAATCTTGATAATAAATTAGATGGAGCTGACCAAGAAATAATTTTACTTAATCTATTATCTTCTGCAGATTTTAGAATAGATATGGCTCCACCTCTACTATGACCAAATAATATGATTTTTTTAAAATCAACTTCTTTTTTAAAAACATCACATTCAAAAATCCAGTTTAAAACTAGATTAAGATCATCTAACTCTTTACAAAAGTTGTTTTTTGAAAATGCATCTAAATCATTAAATTCGCAAGGATGATTAACTGTAGTTCCATTATGAGAAAAATTAAATTTTAAAAAAACATAATTATTCTTAGCAAAGAATTTTGATATATAATTAAATGCTCCCCAATCCTTAAAACCCTTAAATCCATGAGAAAAAATTATAATTTCTTTAGGTAAATTATTTTTCTTAAAGGAAATATCAATTAAAATATCTCTATCACTAGATCCTTTAATAACAAATTCCTTACTAATAATTTCCACTATTTAATTAAATAATAGATGCAACTTTATCAGCAGCTTCTTGAAGTAATTTAACAGAATCAACTTTAAGACCACTTTGATCAATTAATTTTTTTGCTTCATTAGCATTAGTTCCTTCCAATCTGACAATAAGTGGAATATTTATATTATCAATTTGCTTATAAGCATCAATTATTCCTTGAGCAACTCTATCACATCTGACAATTCCACCAAAAATATTAATTAAAATAGCTTTAACTTCTGGATCTTTTAAAATAATACGGAAAGCTTTTTCAACTCGCTTGGCATCTGCAGTACCTCCAACGTCTAAAAAATTAGCAGGACTTCCACCTGCCATCTTAATTATATCCATTGTTGCCATGGCTAATCCAGCACCATTAACAATACAACCAACATTACCATCTAATTTAATAAAATTTAAACCATATTCTGCTGCTTCCACCTCTAAAGGGTCTTCTTCTCTTTTATCTCTAAGTACTTGGTATTCCTTATGTCTAAAAAGAGCATTATTATCTAAAGTAACTTTAGCATCAACAGCTAAAATTTTACTATCTGAAGTCTTTAAAACTGGATTAATTTCAAATAGTGATGCATCACTATTAATATATGCATCATATAATGATTTCACAAAGTGTATCATTTCCTTAAACGCTTTTTGTTTAAGATTTAAATTAAAAGCAATTTTTCTTGCTTGAAATTCAGTAAGACCTATATTTGGATTAACTTCTTCATAAAATATTAAATGAGGAGTTTTTGCTGCGACTGTTTCTATATCTACACCTCCTTCAGTAGAATACATAATCATATTTTTATTAGTAGATCTATTTAATAAAACAGACATATAAAACTCTGAACATTGCTCTGCTCCACTATAATAAACATCTTCAGCTATTAAAATTTGATTCACCAATTTCCCCTCTTTAGAAGTCTGAGGTGTTTTTAAATACATTCCTAACATCTCATTAGAAATCAACTTTAGCTCATCTATAGATTTAGCCAGTTTTACACCTCCGCCCTTGCCTCTTCCACCAGCATGTATCTGAGCTTTAACAACCCAGAAATTTGTGTTTGTTTCTAATTGTAATTTTTTTGCTTGTTGAATAGCTTGTTCAGTATTTGATGCAACCAAACCTCTTTGTATTCTAACACCAAAACTCGCTAATAAATCTTTTCCTTGATATTCGTGTAAATTCATGTCTTAATTTTAAAACTGTAAAAATATATCATTGATTTAAATTAAACAATGTATTAATAATAAATTCTATTTTTGCAATTTAAATAATGAAAAATCTTTATTTATTACTTCTTTTTCTATTACCAATTTTTTGCTTTGGACAATTTTCCAATAAAAAATCATACAATATCAAAAAAGTAAATGCAAAGCCTAAAATTGATGGCAACCTTGATGATGAAATATGGTTAAATTTAGATATTGCTGATTCTTTTGTTCAAGAAAAACCAAATAATGGTAAAAATGAAAGAAAACAACAAAAAACAGAAGTGAAAATATTTTATGATGATCAATATATTTATTTTGGAGCAATGATGTATGATAATGCCCCGGACAGTATACTAAAAGAATTAGGAGTAAGAGATGATGATAATAAAAATACTGATTTATTTAAAATTGTGTTAGATCCATTTAACAATGCACAAATTCAATATCACTTTGCAGTAACTGCTTCTGGAGTTCAGATTGACAAAAAAATATCAGGTGATAATAATGATAAAAACTGGAATGCTGTATGGAAATCTGCTGTTCAAATAAACAAATTAGGATGGTCAATAGAGCTAGCAATACCTTTTTCACAGCTAAGATTTCCTAACAATAATAATAAATGGGCTTTAAATATGTTTAGACAAATCAGAAGGTACAGAGAAACATATTCTTGGAATCCAATAAATATAAATTTTGAAAATTATGCTATTCAATCTGGATTGCTAGATGGTATTGAAAATATAAAATCACCTATTCGACTTTCTTTCATGCCTTATGCATCTATTTATTCAGAAACATTTGATGGAAATACAAATTACCCTTACAATTATGGGATGGATTTAAAATATGGGATTAATGATAGTTACACATTAGACATGACTTTAATTCCAGATTTTGGTCAAGTTGCCTCAGATGCAATGGTTTTAAATTTATCTCCTTTTGAAATTAAATATGAAGAAAATAGACAGTTTTTTAATGAAGGAATTGAATTATTTAACAAAGGAGATGAAATGTTTTACAGCAGAAGACTTGAAAATGATTTAATTAATGCATCAAAAATTACAGGTAGAAGTAAAAAAGGTTTAGGAATTGCAATTTTAAATGCTGTAACAAATAAAACAGATGAGAATCCATCAACAAATTATAATGTTTTTATTGTNGATCAAGCACTTAAAAATAGTTCATCAGTAAGCTTAATGAACACAAATATGATTAATAGTAATTTAAATTCTAATGTTATGGGAGTTTTTACAAAACTATATAATACAAAAAATTCTCACTTATTTAGCGGAAAGATTAAAATGAGTAAAATAAAGAACGAAAACGTAGGATTTTCAAGTTCTTTAACATCATCAAACATTAGTGGAAAATATAGATATAAAATTCATACATCAATTATTGACAACAACTATAATCCAAATTATCTTGGTTTTTTAACNCAAAAAAACAAAATAAATAGTGGATTAGATTTAGGAATTGAACAAAAAAATGAAAATAAAAAATTTATTTCTTCTGCACATTACTTNTTTTTAAGATATGAAAGTTTATTTACAGNAAATAAATTTGTAGATTTTGAANTAGAAGCAGAAACAAAATATGTTTTTAAAAANTACCTTTTCTTGATGGCNAAAATTGTTGCAAATCCATTAGAAAAAAATGATTATTATGAAGCAAGAACAGGAGATTTTAATGTTCCTATTAAGAGGTCTCCTTCAATACGAATCAGCACATATCTATCTAGTGATTATAGAAATAAATTAGCTGTTGATTTTGGATGTGGCATTATAGAAAAACCTCTTTATTCTTCAAGGGAATATCGTGCAAGAGTTTCTCCTAGATACAGAATAAATGATCAAATCTCTCTAAAATANGTTTTATCAATAAAAAATAAGTTNAATGAATTAGGTTTTGTAGATAATTTTTTTCTTCCAACTGAACAAAGAGACCTACTATTATTTTCAATAAGAAATACATATATGATTACTAACGTTTTTTCAGGAACATATGTTATTAGTAATAAATTAGATTTCTCATTTAAATTAAGATATCATACTGACCAAGTTGAAAATTTAAATTTCAAAGAAGTAGACAATAAAGGATATTTAATAAACACAAACAATAATGTTATTTTGGATGATTACAATATTAATTATTACACATGGACCTCAGATTTGAGTTTAAATTGGTGGTTTGCACCAGGAAGTCAAATGAGTGTTGTTTGGAAAAATGGAATTGACAATGAAACAAATAATATCCAAAATAGTTGGCTCAATAATTTAGAAGAAACTTTTAACATGAAACAACAAAATAGTTTATCTGTTAAAATAGTGTATTATTTAGATTATCTTTACTTTAAAAAATGATTATTGCAAAAAACATAAGACACAGCTATGGAGACCTTGATGTGCTTAAAGGCGTTAATCTGGAAATAAATAAAGGAGAATTTGTTAGTATTCAAGGAGTTTCAGGTGCAGGAAAAACAACTTTNTTAAATATTCTAGGTACATTAGAAAAAATCCAAGATGGTGAGTTAGAAATAAACAATAAAAATATTAATAATCTTCATGAAAAGGACATTACAACTTTAAGAAATAAAGAAATTGGTTTTGTTTTTCAATTTCACAACCTATTAGCTGAATTTTCTGCTCTTGAGAATGTAATGTTACCATCATTAATTTCTAGAGAAAAAGAAAAAAATGCCAAAAAAAATGCTATTAAAATTCTAACAAAGTTAGGAATGCAAGATAGAATTCATCACTCACCACAAAATTTATCAGGTGGAGAAAAACAAAGAGTAGCAATCGCAAGAGCATTAATTAATTCCCCATCAATAATATTAGCAGATGAGCCATCTGGAAATTTAGACAGTAAAAATTCAGAAGAACTACATAAATTACTCTTGTTTCTTAATAAAAAAATGGGACAAACTATTATAGTAATCACTCATAATGAGAAATTAGCTAAAATAGCTAATAGACATTTAAAAATTGTTGATGGAAAAATAATTTGAAAAAAATTATAATTCAAATAAAAAGTTTAGTTTTGTACTTTGATGAAATATCAAAACCCTGAACTACTCTTCTTTCTAATTGCATTAGCAATACCTATAATAATTCATCTATTTAATTTAAGAAAACACAAAAAAATATACTTCAGTAGTATAAGATTTTTAAAAGAAATCAAAGAAAAAAACAGAAGAAAAGCAAATCTTAAAAACATTTTAGTTTTAATAAGTAGGATTTTAGCAATTTTTTTTCTAATAATTGCCTTTGCTTATCCTTATATTCCAAGTAAAAAAAACACTTCAAATTTAGTGTTTATATATATAGATAATTCTTTTAGTATGGATATTGAAAATGAAAATGGAAGATTATTAAACATCGCCAAAGAAAAAGCAAGAATAATAATTAACTCATACCCTGCAGAAACAAATTTTTATTTGATAACAAATGATTTTCTTGCTAAGCAAAATATAGCATTAAATAAAAATAATATTGAAATAGAAATTGATAATATAGAAACATCAACTAATACTAAAAGTATAAACAAAATATTAGATAATATAGAAACAATTGCATCAGAAAAATATGACAGCTATATTATATCAGATTTACAAGAATCAACATTCAAATTAAGTAAATTGAAAAAAGTAGATAATAGAGGTTATATTTATTTAATTCCAATAAATAATGATAATATTGACAATATAAGTATTGATAGTTGTTGGCTATCAAATCCATTAATTGCAAATCAAAAAGAAATTGAAATATTTGCAACTATCAAAAACCACTCAAAAAATGATATAAATGAACAAATCATTTTTCTCAATATTAATAAAAAACAAAAATCTCAACAATTTATTAATTTAAAACCTTATGAAAAAAAAGAAGTTAAGTTTGTTTTTCAAGCAGATGACTCAGATTTCTTTGAAGGTGAAATTCGAATAAATGACTCTCAAATTCCGTTTGATAACAAACTATACTTTGTCATTAGAAAAACTGAAAAAATAA
>PBQB01000071.1 GCA_002724895.1 Flavobacteriales bacterium | reverse complement strand
AAATAAATGCTAAAAAATATCCTTTTTATATCTATAATGTTATTATTTTACTCTTGTTCTGATAGAACAGGAGGATGTACTGACCCAATTGCTACAAATTATGAATCTTTTTCAGATTTTGATGATGGAAGTTGTCTTTATATTGTTGGTTGTACAGACCCACTTGCTATTAATTATGATCCAGACGCAACATTGGAAGAAGTAAATGAATGTGTTTATTCTTCTGAAATGTTGTGGTATTTATCAGAATCTTCATATGACTATATGTTTGTCAACAATATAGCTGAATTTGAAATTTGGGAAAGTACTCCTTCATTATTAATTGATTATCAAGGCTCACTATTTTATTCTATTGGTTATTTTGAAAATCCTCCTAATGATTGTTCATCTCAAGCTGGAGTAGTTTCTATTACTTTGCAATGGACTGGAAATTATGACAATAATTCACTATATTTTTCTTGGGATATTGTAGATCAATTTACTGGAATATCTCATTTTAATGATGATCATATATTAAATCCAAATGAATGTATAATTGTTCCTGTAAATGGCTCTTTACTTAAAAAAGGTCCAGAAAAGGAAAAAAGAGAAAAACCAGCTATATAGATTTAATTACAAAATCTGCTATCCTATCACTTGATAGTTGATTATTAGAATTAAATAACTCTCTTAATTTATGATAATCATCCTGTATTAATTTTTTATTATTAATAGCATGATTTATCGCATCTATTAAATTAAATTTATTTAAATCTTCTTGTATAATTTCATTTACTACCTCTTTCTTCATTAAAATATTGACTAGCGATATGAAACTAGTTTTTATAAATAATTTAGCTAAAAAATAAGTAATTGGGTTAGTTTTATAACAAACAACTTGTGGTACATTTAAAAAGGCTGTTTCTAATGTAGCTGTTCCTGATGTTACTAGAGCTACTTCTGCCCTATTTAATAATGCATAAGTTTCATCATAGACAATGTTTACATCTTTATTTTTTAAAAAAGATTCATAATATTTTTCACTAAATAATTTTGTAGCACCAATTGTAAAATTATAATTTGGAAAAGCAGAAACTACAGATAGCATTTTAGGTAATATTAAATCTATCTCTTGTTTTCTACTTCCTGGTAAAAGAGCAATAACTGAATCAGAGCTATTATTACTTTCTTTAATTTTATTAACTTCATCTAAAATTAGATTACCAAAATAATTTACTTCAATATTATATTTTTTATAAAAGTCAACTTCAAAAGGAAAAGAGACAATAATATGGTCAACATATTTTTTTAAAATATTTATTCGATTTGTGTTCCAGGCCCAAACTTTTGGAGGAATATAATAAAACACCTTGATTCCTCTTTTTTTAGCAAATTTTGCAATTTTTAAATTAAAACCAGGATAATCAACTAGTAATAATACATCTGGATGATATGATAAAATATCTTTTTTACAAAATCTTATATTTTTTATTATACTGAAAATATTTTTTATAACGCTAGTAAATCCCATAAAAGAAGTTTCAGAAATATGTTTTACAATATCAACTCCACTTTCTTTTAAATTGTCTCCTCCCCAGCCTCTAAAAAAAATATTTTTTGATTTTCTCTTTAATGAAGCAACTATTTTTGATGCATGTAGATCTCCAGATTTTTCTCCTGTAACAATATAGATTTTCAACTTTATATAAACTTTAAAATTGCTATAACAAAACCATAAATAATAGTTGCAAATAATATGCCTCTTGCTTGTTCATCCCGGTATGTTTTAATATTCATAAAGAAAATCAATAAATTAATTAACACGCTCAAACTCATCACATGTGGCAGTTTACCTATTTCGACTAATATTTTATATGTTCCTACAGGATCTGAATCTTCAGTAGCAAAAGCAATATATACAACATAGGCTGCAATTGGTGCTATTAAACCTACTATCGTCCCTTTTATTAATTGAATATTCACCTAAAATATTTTTTTAAGATCAATTAAAGAATTGTAGTTTGTTAAATCAAATTGTACTGGAACAATAGATACATAATGATTAGCTAACGCCCATTCATCTGTATCTTTACCACTATCATAATTTACAAACTTTCCTGTTAGCCAGTAGTATTTTTTTCCATTTGGGTCAATTCTTTCATCAAATTCTTCAATCCAATTAGCATTTGCTTGTCTACATACTTTTACTCCTTTAACTTCTATATCTTTTTTCTTTTTAGGAAAGTTAACATTTAAACATAATCCTTTATCAATACTATGTTTTAAGACTTTTAAAGTAATAGATTCTACATATTGTATAATTTCAGTCATATCAGCATTAAGAGATGTATCTAAAATAGAAAAGCCAATTGAAGGGATACCTTCTAAAGCTCCTTCAATTGAACCAGCCATTGTTCCAGAATAAATAACATTAATTGAAGAATTTGAACCATGATTTATTCCAGAAACACAAAGGTCAGGTTTTCTTTTTAATATTACATTTGTTGCCAGTTTAACACAATCAACAGTTGTTCCTGAACAACTATATTCTTCTTGTGGACCATTATCAATAATAATTTTATTACATCTTATTGTTGATTCAATTGTAATAGCACTACTCATTCCAGATCTAGGACCATCAGGAGCTACAACAACAACATCGCCAATATTATTCATTATCTTAACTAACAGACGAATACCGGGTGCATTGATTCCATCATCATTAGTAACTAATATAAGGGGTTTTTTCATATCTTAATTATACAACAAATCTAACATAATAATGTTGTAAATTAAAAAGTATTTTTTCTAATTTTGTAAAAACAAAAAAATAAAGATATGATTTGGATTATAATGATAGGATTTATGATTATTGGTGGAATTGTAAGTTCTAAACTAAAAGGAAAAATTAAAAAGTATAGTCAAATTCCCACTAATTCTGGTTTGAGTGGTAAAGAAATAGCTGAAAAAATGCTAAATGACCATGGTATCAATGATGTAAAAGTAATTTCTGTACCTGGAAAATTGACTGATCACTACAACCCATTAGATAAAACAGTTAATTTAAGCTCTGATGTTTATCAAGGAAGACATATTTCTGCAGCAGCAGTAGCCGCTCATGAATGTGGACATGCTGTACAACATGCCACTGCATATCAATGGTTGCAGATGCGATCTCAGATGGTACCAATAGTAAATATTAGCAATAAAATGATGGGTACAATATTTTTACTTGGACTTTTTGGAGGAAGTATAATTGGTCTAAACTGGATGATAACACTTAAGTTATTTATCATTTTACAAGCTGTTGTAACTTTATTTACATTAGTAACACTACCTGTTGAATTCGATGCAAGTAAAAGAGCATTAGTATGGTTAAAGTCTTCAGGAATAAGTAACAATGAAGAAATTAAATATGCAGATGATGCTTTACAATGGGCAGCTAGAACATACTTAGTTGCAGCATTAGCCGCAGTGACTTATCTGTTATACTACCTATCAATTTTAAGAGATTAACTTTAGTAAGTAAAATAATATTATATAAAAAAACCCTAACAAATGTTAGGGTTTTTTTTGTAAATAAAATCTTTAGATTACTTCTTAGTTAAAAATGGTAATCCTGTTCTTTTATTTTCCTTTACATTGTATCCATCTGGCTTATCACATCCTGTAGATCTTGCATCTTTAGAGAAGAAATAAATTCTTTGTACTCTACCTGTAGATTTTAAAGTTACATCTTTACAGTTTAAGTGATAAGTAGTTCCTTTTGAATTTTCGTGCGTAAAAGCCATAATTTTTTGTTTTTTGGTTAATATTATATTTACAGGGACTAATATAGAAAAAAAAACAAGAAAAACAAATTTCACTAGATACAGACAGTTATAAATGTTAATAAGTACATTTAATATATTTTAAAGTTAATTATGATAAGACACTCAAAAGAATTTTTATTCTAATATTAGAATAATATAAAACATTGAAAATCAACAATTTATAAAAAAAGATGATTACTTAGTTAAAAAAAAAATACTAGATAAGAATTAATTNATTACTAGATTAAAATAGTTAATAACTTTAATTAATAATATATAAATGTTATCCTGCAAAGTGATTTCCTGATTAAATTAACAAAATATTTCTCTTAAAAAAGCGTTTTTATTTAGAATATGTTGCAAATTCTTATTTTTACAACTAAATTCTTTATTATGAAAACTATATTAATTTTTACTGTAACTATGATATTATCATTTAATGTCCATGCACAGATATATACTGAAAAATATATAAAAGATGCAAAGGTTGAAGCTATTAAATGGTTAAACAACCTAAACAATAAAAATTTTGAANTNTGCTGGGAAATGCATAGTAATGAAGCAAAAATTGCNAATCAATCTCTTGAAAATTGGCAAGTATATGTAAACGAAATGATGGATGAATTTGGAGAGATAAGTTCAAGAAAAGTAAGTAATGCATATTTTAAAAGTAGTATTGAAGGAAAAGAAAATGGATTTTATGTNTTTATTGAATATAATTGTCAATATGAACATACCGATCAACATATGGAGGCTGTTGTATTGAAACAAAACGACCAGTTTAAATGGAAAATTGATAGTTGGGAATATCAATTTATTAGTAAAAAAGAGGAAGAAAATTCTAACGAATTAAAATAATGTAACCTAAAATTTGCTCCTGATCACTATTTTTAGTTTGCTGATAATTTATTAAGTAAGGATATACACCTTGAGGAGCAGGCTTACCATTATTCATTATTCCGTCCCATGTACCCATTTTATAATAAGATTCTGAATTAACAATAGAATTACATTTATTTCCATCATCAATATGTGTTGTTAAAATAATTTCATCAGATTCAAAAATTATTTCACTACCCCATCTTTTGTGTATTTGTAAATTAAATGAATAAAATCCNCCTACTCCTTTCACATAAAACTCATCATTACATTTATCTGTATTTGGTGTAAATGAATTTGGCACATATAGATTAAAATCTGGAAGTATACATATCAAACTATTAATGGAATCACTACATCCACCGATATTTTCTAAANATAATGTCACATTAAAAATTCCAGTATCTATATATGTATGAAAAGGACTTTCATAATGAGAATATAAAGAAGTATTACCATCTCCAAAATCCCAATATGAATTAGTAGAAATTTCATTTACAGAAATTATACTATTATTAATGAATTGTATTTCTCCATCTAAAACAGATACGCATTCATTGGTATTTGGAGAAAAATAAGCAATTACATTTTGATATCCTGGAATAGTAATAGTATCTTCAATTGAACAATTAGTACTTATATCAGTAACTTTAACACTATAAACATTATTAACTTNAGCTATTAAACTATCATTTTTTAANGATATATCATCATTCCAAATAAAATCNTAGTTTCCTGCAGGATTAACATTTACTTTACTNTAACCTAATTCTCCAAAGCATAATTTTTGAGAGGTAGTAAAGCTCAAATCAAAATNTGGATATACATAGATTTGAATAGTATCAGTAGCATCATTAGAACATCCATCAGAGATTGTTACAATATAATCTGTTGAGGAAATGGGACTAATTAAATGTTCAAAACTATTACTTAAATTATTATTCCAATCAAAAATATAATTTCCATTACCTCCAGAAGCATTAGCACCTAGAGTTATATAATCACCAACACATAATGAATCTTTNGTTGTGTATTTTTCAACCATTAACTCTTGACCTACAAGAACAACTGTATCAATTGTTTGAGAACAACTACCTGAACCATAAGTATAGGATATTACGTGATATCCTGAACCGGCAACCGATGGATTAAAAACATTTCCTTGAATACCATTTCCAAATAAAGTACCACCAATTGAAGGATTGGTTG
>PBQB01000070.1 GCA_002724895.1 Flavobacteriales bacterium | reverse complement strand
TGAAGTATAATTAATTGTAAGATCTAATGTAGCTACGCTATCACATCCAACTGAATTAGAGTTAGCAAATAATTGATCATAAATTCCACTTTGAGTATATGTTGTCCCATTCCAGGTATAAGAATCACATTCTGTTCTTTGTTCAGAACTTGCTGATGAATTATTAATAGTTAAATTAAGAAATGCAGTACTGTCACAATTAACAGAATTTGTAGTTACAAAAGTATAATTTCCACTCTGAGTATATGTTATACCATTCCATGTATAAGAATTACAAGTAGTAGTGTCTAATACACTACTTGAAGAGTTATTAATAGTTAAAATTAAAGTAGCTGTATTTGGGCAACCCTGCGCATTGGTTGTTACATAATCATAAGATCCCGAATTATTATAAACAGTTCCATTCCAAGTAAAAGAATCACATGCAGTAACTGTTGAAGTAGATGAAGTAGAATAATTAACTGTCAAATTTAGAGTTGCTAAACTATCACAACCCTGACTATTGGTAGTAAGATAAGTAACAGATGTTGTTGAAGTATAAATAACACCATTCCAAGTGTAAGAATCACAAACAGTTTCAGTATTACTTGATGAATTAGAACTATTGACAGTTAAATTTAAAATTGCAGTACTATCACAACCTACAGAATTTGTAGTTGTAAATGTATAAGTTCCACTTTGATTATAAACTCCTGAATTCCAAGTAAATGTATTGCAAACTACTGTATCTAAAATACTAGTACTAGAGGAATTGATAGTAAGATTTAATGTAGCTATACTATCACAACCTTGAGAATTTTGAGTAGTAAAAGTATATATACCACTTTGAGTATGAGTAACTCCGTTCCATGTATATGAATCACATTCTATTCTTGTTTCATTAGAAGATGAAGTATAATTAATTGTAAGATCTAATGTAGCTACGCTATCACATCCAACAGAATTAGAATTTTCAAACAATTTAGTGTAAATACCTGTTTGAGTATATGTACTATCATTCCAAGTATAAGAATCACATTCTATTCTTTGTTCAGAACTTGTTGTAGAATTTTTTATCGTTAGATTTAAGATGGCTATGCTATCGCAAAGTTCTACATTTGAAGAAATAAAAGTATCAGAAGTTGATTGAGTATATGTACTATCATTCCAAGTGAAAGAATTACAAGTGGTAGTGTCTAATACACTACTTGAAGAGTTATTAATAGTTAAATTTAGTGATGCTATACTGTCACATCCTGCGGAATTTAAAGTTGTATATGTATAAACTCCACTTTGATCATATAATGTTCCATTCCATGAAAATGAATCACATTTTATTAAAGTATTAGAGCTAGTACTTGAGTTATTTAAAGTTAAATTTAGTGTTACAACACTATCACAACCTACGGAATTAGTAGTTAAATAACTAAAAGTTCCGCTTTGTGTATAAGTAAGTCCATTCCATGAATAAGAATCACAACCATTATCTGTAACAGTTGATGCACTAGAAGAGTTAATTGTTAAAATAAGTATTGCTAAACTATCACATCCTTGTGAATTAATTGTATTAAATGTATCAATTACGCTTTGAGTATATGTTATACCATTCCAATTAAAGGAATTACATGCATTTATATTTGAATTACTAATTGAGGAATTTGTAATTGTTAAATTAAGTGTTGCTATGCTATCACATCCAAGAGAGTTTGTGGTTGTATATGTATATACTCCACTTTGATTATATGTATTACCATTCCAAAAATAAGAACCACAAACTGTTGTATCAAAAGTACTTGAAGATGATGAATGAATTATTAAGTTAAGACTGGCTGTACTATCACACCCTTTGGCATTTGTTGTTAAAAAAGTGGTGTTTGCAGAATTAGTATAAATTACACCATTCCATAATAATGTAGTGTCACACAAGAAATATGAAGTGCTAGATGAAGTCGCAGTATCAATAGTTAAATTTAATGTTACTATACTATCACAGCCCGCTAAATTGGTATAAGTATTACTGTATGTACCACTTGTCGTNTAAACAATTCCATCCCANGTATAAGAATCACAAACAGTAAAAGATGATGTTTCTGTATTTGAATTGTTGATTGTTANGGTAAGNGTATGTACACTATCACATCCCTCTAAATTTGTATAAATATTACTATATATACCACTTGTNGTGTAGATAGCNCCATCCCATGAATATGAATCACAAGCAGTAATTGATGATGTTCCTATGTTTGAATTATTGATTGTTAAGTTAATTGTGTGTACACTATCACACCCTAATGCATTAGTATATGTATTACTGTACACTCCACTTGTTGTGTAAACAACGCNGTCCCATGTGTATGAGTCACATGAACTAACTACATTTGTATNAGTATTTGAACTGTTAATGGTTAAGTTTAAGCTAACTACACTATCGCAACCTGCTACATTGGTCAATGTATGTGTCGCAGTATTATTACTAGATGTATATGTTATCCCATCTATCCAAGTATAGCTATCACAATGAACTTGATCGTCTGTAAAAAAAGAAGGGAAAATACAACTACTCTCACCTAATGTTAGCGAATCATTATAGCTTGCTATTGAATCATAATTACATGCAANTGGATCTAAGCAACCAAAAGCTATTGAGCAATCTAAATTAAAATTATTCCAAGCATCTATATTTCCATTTGAAACTGTCCATAATATTATTGCTTGATTTGGATCATCTACATCAATACAGAACAGATTAGAATTATTAACGCATGAAAATTGAGTAATATTAACATTATTTCCATTTTTAATATTTAAATTTTCTAATTGATTATTATTACAATTTATTCTAACCAAATTCGAAGATGATGACACATCTATACTTGTTATTTGATTATCATTACAATATAAATCACTCAAAGAAACACTAGAAGACAAATTTAAAGAAGATAAACTATTATGACTACAATCTATATGACTAAGTGTTATATTTGTTGAAACATCTAGGGTAATCAAATTATTAGAACTACAATATAAATGAGTTAAATATATATTACTAGTTAGATTTAATGTCGGAATATTATTACTGTCACATTTTAATGTTGTTAATAATGCAAAATCTTCGATTCCTGTTAAATCACCTATAAACTGGTTACTAACGTCTAAAGTATGTACTGTATCAATACTAGAAGTTAAAACTTGATAGTCCTGAACATCATCTAGACCTAAGTTTATTAATGCTAATTCAAATTGTAAATTAGGAATAGAAGTATAATTCTGAGCAAAAATTATGTTCTGAGAAAACAAAACAATAAATAAGATATATAACTTTTTTAAACTCATAATTTAAAGTCTACAAAATTTACTTTATCCAACAACCATTACAGTTTGTATAACTTAATTTAAAACGTTTAACATCTTCTTTAGAACTACTACTATATGCATACACATAATATCTATCATTCAATTCTTTATATCTCAAATTATCTTTACTTTTCTTAATAAACTTAGTAGCATTTTCTTTACTACTAAATGTTCCTACTACTAATAAAAAGTATGAATCAGGATCAGTAATTACTGTAGCGTTTTTTTCTTCGCCAACTATTTCTTCAACATCATTTGTAAAAGAACTATCAAAATCTTCATTAAATTGATCAGTATTACTTATCTCATTTTGAATTTCCATACTATTATAATTTCTTATGACAATTTGATTATTAGAACGTGTAATTCTTAAACCATCTTCCACTTCTTCAATTTGATTTTCAATAGAGGATTCTGGAACTAAAATATTAGCATTTAATAATGCATCATTATATGCTTTTTCAATTCTTCTAACCTCTTCTTGGTCATTTAAATGGAATCTTATACTGAATTCAACTCTTCTATTTAGCGATCTTTGTCTCTCATCTAAATTACTATTTAAAGGAGATTCTTCACCATAAAACCTAATTAAAAGTTTATTCTGTGAAATCCCTCTTTGTAACAAGAATCTTTCAACAGATTTTGCTCTTCGTGCAGATAAACCTAAATTATATGTTGACTCACCTTCAGCAGAAGCATGACCATGAATTTCTAAGAACATTCCTGGATTTTGTTTAAGCATTATAGCTAACTTTGCTAAATTCTCATAAGAATTTCTCTTAATTCTATCACTTCCTTGCTCAAAATTAAGATTCTCTATAACATCTTTAATAATTTGCTTTTCAATATCGGTTAAATCAGGACATCCAGCTTCAATATTTCCTGGAATTGTTGGACATAAATCATACTGATCAGGAATACCATCTTTATCAATATCAGGACATCCGTGTGCTTCAACACTTCCTGCTAAATTTGGACATAAATCTAAACTATCAACTACTCCATCATTATCTGAATCTAATACTACTTTTTCCTTTTTAACTACTTTCTCTTCAGGAGATAATGGTTTAAAATCATATCCAATTGTTAATTCATGTGTTCCATTAGAATAATTCGACATCTTATTAGTAGAAATATCATTAGAATAAATAGAAAACAATCTTCCAAAATCAAGACCAACATAAAAAGAAGGTCCAAAATCTTCTCTATATGAAGTTCCTAACCAAACCTTATCTCTAAATTTAACATTAACATTAGCATCAAATTGATAATATTCTTCACTTGCGGCTTTCATTAAAACAGAAGGTTGAACTTTCCAAAAATCATTTAATTTCCTTGTATATGACATCATAGCATACAAGTGAGCTTCATCAACATTAGTGTTTTCAGTTATTTCAATGTTTGAATTTAAAATTCCTGGAATAGAAACTCCAATATTAAAATCTTTTATCTTGTAATATATTCCAAAAGTTGCTTGAGGAACTAAAGGAGTGTTTGCTAAAACAGCAGCATCATTCACAGCCTCTATTTCATTATATTTTTTTGCACCACCTGAAATTCCTAAGTATAGTTCTGATTTAGGCAGNACTACTTTTTGTGTTCCNATGTAAAANTCAGAACCGCTAACAATAACTCTGTGAGAAAAAGCTAACTTGAAGCTAGTTGTAGAAAAGTAACCACCAGTTTCATGGTTTGCTAATGTAACACCAATACCAGTATTACCAAATCCGTTTGTTAATGTAATATGTTCCGTAGAAATATCATTTTGACTAAAATTAGTCCATTGATTTCTAGCTGAAGCTCTTAAACTAACATAATCATTCTCTCCTACAGCTGCAGGATTTAAAGAAGAATAATTATATAAATACTGTGTTTGTAAAGGGATTTGCTGTGCAAAACTATTCAAAACACATATGCTTGTAAATAAACTTAAAATTACTTTTTTCATATTTTTATCTTATCAATGTTATAACTCCAGTTTTAGCTGGTTGTTCTTTACTTGTTCCTATAAATTCAATTATGTAATAATAATCAGCAGATGGTAATGATTCTCCTGAGTTATCTTGACCACTCCATTCACAATCATCTCCACCATTGAAACTTGTACAGTTCCAAACTTCTTGACCCCATATATTCATTATGGTTACATCTATATTGTCACCAGATAAATCTAGTCCTGGAGACCAGTAATCATTAGTTCCAAATGAAGCTTCAGGAGTGACAATTATTGATGGGGTTATACAGTTACTATTACCTGAAACTCCAATATTAATTGTCATAGTATCTTTACATCCAATATTATCTACTACTTCAACATGATAGTTTCCTTTAAGTAGTGAACTTGCAGTAACTTCTCCAGTAGGACTATTAGATAAAATTAAATTTTGGTTAAGATAAATATCATAATCAGCAACCCCACCTGAAACTAAATAAATTTCTATATTTCCATTAGGTGTATTTGAACAAGAAGCATCAGTAGAATAGTAATCGAATGTAATATCATTATTTTCAGTTAATGTGTATGATTCTGTTTGATAACAACCATTTATATCAATAACTTCAAATAAATATGTTCCTGCTACTAAACTATCAGCACTTGTTGACTGAATACCAGAAGGAGTCCAAAATGCAGAATAATTTCCTGCTGTGTTTTGAACATCAACAGTAATAGAACCAGTATTATCACCGAAGCATAATATATTATTAATATCTAATAAATTGATGTTAATTTCAGCAGGTTCAGCTAAAACAAAATTATCTACTGTCTCACAATTATTAAAATCAATCAGTCTACATGAATAATCACCAGCTGGTAGATTAATGTAAGGAGAATTAGAAGTCATTATCATATTTCCACTTAAATCATATATTTCAAATATGTAAGAATTAGTATTTAAAAGTGCAGTACCACCACTTGCATCAACAAAAACATTTCCAGAGTCTCCATAACATACAGCATCATCTACGTTAATTGATGAGATCAATAAAGGTAAAGGCTGTGTTAAATTAATCAACTGTGGATCTACATTTAAAATACAATTATTAGCATCTACAACTGTAACAACAGAATTTGGTGTAGCACTTAGATTACTAAACAGTATAGTATCGCCTATTGTAGTAGATGTAGTTGGATTTATTCCATTATAAGTTGCATAATATGAAGGAACACCACCTGTAATGTATAAAGTAATTGATCCATCGCTAAAGTTATGACAGCTAGGGTTAGTAATATTGGCTACTGCATCAAGAACAGGAGGTTCGTTAATCACTATACTACTAGTTGTAGAGCAAGAGTTAATATCTGTAATATCAACTGTATATGTACCTGGAACAAGGTTTGATAAATTTATATTAGAAGATAAAAATCCATTTGGACCAGTCCATTGATATAAATAAGCTGGTGTACCACCACTTGTTGATGGAACAATTGTACCATCTGCGGCACCGAAACAACTTATATCAGTGGCTATTAAAGATGTTGATAATAATGCAGGTTGCTGTATTGTAAATGTAGATGTTTGTAAACAATTATTTGCATCTATTACTGAAACAGTATAGTCCCCTGCACTTAAACCAGCTAGTTGATTTGGAGTACTTGGATTAGCTAAAATTGGTTGGCTAATAGGATTCGTGTCCCAACTAAACTGATAAGAACCTCCTCCTCCAGTTGCAACTGCTAAAGCTGTTCCATTATTACTATTGTTACAACTAAGATTTGTATTAGTAACAGAAAGAGTAAGATTAGTTGCTGGTTCTATCACTTCAACAATACTATCTGTTTGACATCCCAAAGCATCAGTTATTAAAATATTATAAAATCCAGCTGCAAGAATATTACCAGTAGTTGACTGAGTAGACTGAACAATTCCAGAAAGTGTAGTCCAAGAATATGAATTAACACCTGTGCTTCCAGCACCACTTCCTACTAAAGAGGCTGTAGCTGAACCATCGTTATTTCCGTTACAACTTACAGGAGTAGTACTTAAAGTCATAGATAAAGTATTTGCTGGAAATAAAGATATAGTATCATAACCAACGCAACCATTATCATCTGTAACAATGACGCTATACTGTCCCACTCCTAAATTAGAAATTGTTGGTGTAACTTGATTATTCATCCACATGAATGAATATGATCCTCCTTGAGCTATTGTTCCTCCAGAAGGAGTAGATTCAATTTCTCCATTATCAACTCCAATACAATAAGGAGAAGTTATTGGTTGAATATTTGGATCTATTAAATCAGGTTCAATAATTTGTTGTGTAGTTGTACCTATACATCCATTAATATCTTTTGCTACTACAATTACATCACCAGGACCAAATCCATTATATGATGGAATTGGAGGATTGAACAAACTACCGTTAATTGAATAGCTATATGAAGAACTTCCTAAGGCTCCTCCTGATGAATTAATGATAGAGATTGATCCATCATTTGCTCCAAAGCAGCTAATATGATTAGGTAATATATTTGTAGAAATTGCAAGAGGAGAATATACTAATCCACTAAAATTCTTTGGACATCCATTTGCATCAGTAACTGTTACTGAGTATTGTACACCAGCAAAATCTCCTGCTAAATTAGTAGCTGTTGCTGTTGTCTGATTTAAAGCATCATTCCATAGATATGTATATGGACCAACTCCTCCACTAACAGTAATGGAAGCTTCTCCATCATCAGTATAGTCACAAGTAGTAATTTGAGATTGAACAGATCCTATCAAATCTAATGGTTGACCAACAACTGCTAAATCAGATTCTGAACAACCATTATTGTCCTGAACTTGTAATAAATAATTTCCTGCGATTAAATTATTAATTTGAGCTGATGGTGGGGTAAAACTTGGTCCAGCCCAAGAAAAAGAAGTAGGGTCTATTCCTCCAGCTCCACCAGAAACCTGAGCAATTATTTGACCATCATTTCCATTAAAGCAACTTACATCTGAAACTACAAATTGGATATTTATAGCTGGGGGATCAACAACATTAACAAATTGTGTTCCTGTACAACCATTAGCATCTGTAACCTCAACAGAATATTGACCAGAAGATAAACCACTTACAGACTGTGTATTAACATTAACCGGACTCCATAAATAAGTATATCCTCCACCACTTCCCCCAGAAGCGTTTGCAGAAATTATTCCATCTGAAAAACCATTACAAGTAAGATTATAACCTCCACTACCATAAGAACTAACTACTGCTGCATTTGGAGAAATTGGAGCTGGCTCACTTACAACTATTTGAGAAGTATCATTACAACCATTAGCATCTTGAGCTACCACGTGATAAGTTCCTGCAGGCAATGTTGGTGAAAATTGATTTGAAGGCCAACTTGGGAAATCGATCCAATAATAATTATATGGCGGATTTCCTCCAGTAGATGAAACAAATAATTCTGCATCACTAAATCCATTACAGCTTACAGGTACCTGAACACTAGCAGTTGCTAAAACAGGAGAACTAGGTGTTTCCACCCAAAATGTCTCATATAAAGGATCACAACCTATAGCATCCTGTATTGTTACTGAATATGTAATCGGCCAAGGAGCTAATCCAGGATAATTATTTGGATTATTATTTGCATTAAAAGCAGAATTAGATGTTGATCCTGTTGACCAGTTAATAGTATATGGTCCTGTTGAACCAGAAGGATTAACAGTAATAACACCATCATTATCTCCAACACAAGTTATTGGTATAATATTTTCATTTGCTTGTAATGGTAAAGGATCAGTAAGAGTTGCACTTACAGATGTAGCACAGTTATTATTATCTTCTATTAGTATCGGGTATGTTCCAGATACTAGTCCAGAAAATACATTTGGATTTAGATTTGTAGTAGATGACGATTGCCAAGTTACTCCTCCATCAATAGAATACTCATATGGAACTGTTCCTCCAGATACATTTACAGATATCTCTCCATTAGCATCTCCAAAACATATAGGATCAACAGTAGTAAAAGATGCTGAAAATGGAGCTGGCTCGCTAACTGTATAACTAATAGCGGCAGGAGATGTTGCACATCCATTTTGATCAGTAAGCTGAACATCAAATGTACCTACTGCATGATTATTTATAGTAAAGTTTACAACTGCAGGATCATAACTCCACTGTATAGAATATCCTCCGGCACCACCAGAACCAGTTACAGTAACTGAACCATCTGGCGCATTAATAGGATTACATGAAACATTAGTAACTGATATGTTTGCTATTACTTCAGTTGGTTCTACAACTAAAATTGAAGAGTTTTTCTGGCAATTATTAGCATCTGTAACGAGAACATTATATGTAAAGTTACCTGAGATGTTATTAATTGAAGTAGTAATACTTCCGTTACTCCAAACATAAGAATAAGGTGTTGTTCCTCCTGAAACAACAACTCCAGCTGATCCATCATTTGTTCCATAACAAGAAGCTGGATTTTGAATCATTGTAAGTGTTAAATCTGTAGGTTCAGTAATGTTAACAGGAAAAGTCTGAGAACAATTATTCGCATCCGTAATTACAACAGAATAATTTGTTGGATTTGATGATACACTATAACCACTACTTGAATTAGTTGTTGATCCGGTAATAGACCAAAAATAGTCATATGGATTACCAACTAAATTAGGAGTTCCTCCTGTTGGAGCAACGCTTGCTGATCCATCACTTAATCCAAAACAAGATACTGGATTTATAGTAAAGTTTGGAGTTATTGTAGCTGGCTCATTTACAATTACATTAATAGATTTTAAACATAAATTAGCATCTCTAACTTCTATTGTATATGAATTAGATAATAATCCACTAAATACATTAGATGCTTGCCAAGTTACTCCTCCATCTATAGAATACTCATATGGTCCTGTTCCTCCAGTTGCATTTACTGATATCTCTCCATTTGAATCTCCATTACAAAGTACATCTATTGTATTAGTTGATAATGAAATATCTTGAGGTTCATTAATTGAACAGAAAACGGTTGAACTAGTACAATTGGTAGTAGTATTAACTACATAAGCAAATGTCTGACCTTGAGGCCAAGGCATTTGAGTTGCTTGAGGAACTTGACTTCCATTCCAATAAACATCAAAATTAGGAATATTAGGTGTAACCGATGCTGAACCATCATTAGCTCCAAAACAACTAATATCATTACAAACCAAATTTGGAAGAATTTCAATTGGCTCAGTAACAACTAATGGTAAAGTAGAACCTGGACATCCATTAGCATCAATAACATTACAAATATATGTTCCAGCAACTAAGGAAGTTGCGCTTGAATTCATTTGCATCAGTGGATCATTCCATAAATAAGTGTAAGGACTTGTTCCTCCACTAACAACAAGATCTATTTGACCATCAGAATCTCCATAACAAGTTGCATTTGTTATAGTAGTATTTGATAAATTTATAGCAGTAGGTTCAGATAAAAATATTGGTTGAGTAAAAGATGGACAACCATTAGTTGGTGTTACTTGAACTTGATATAGTCCTGATATTAAATTACTACTTGTTGTAGTTGTTGACCCACTTACTGACCATAAATATGTAAAGTTATTATTTTCACCAGTTACAACGATAGAAATGGAACCGTCAGCATCACCAAAACATGAAGGTTGGGTAATAGTTTCCGTAACTACAATTGGTAATGGTTCTAACACATCCATTGAGAAAGTATGCTCGCAATTGTTATTATCCATTACAGTGATATTATAATTATTTGCAACTAGCCCATTAAATACATTTGATAATTGCCATGTAATTCCACCATCAATTGAATATTGATATGGAAGTATTCCACCAGTTGCATTAACAGTTATTTGCCCATCAGATCCATTATTACAGCTAACATCAACTTTAGAAGAGCTTGACGCTTCAATTTCTACAGCAGGTAAAATATCAAAAGGTTCTTGAATTTGACAAGATGTAACTTGATCTATAACTCTAACCCAATAAAAACCAGTTTGAGGAATTAAGTTAGGATTAGTAGTAAGAGCAGTATTCCCGTCCCACCATTGTACAGTTAAAACATTTGATCCTCCAATTGGAGATACAGATGCAGATCCATTGTTTGATGGACCTATATTATTTTGATTACATGTCTCATGATTTATGATCAAATTAGAAACAATTTGAGATGGTTCATTAACTGTAATAGTTGAAGAAGTTGCAACACAAGATTGTATATCAGTAACAGTACATGAGTAGGTTCCTGCAGATAATCCAGTTGCAATTGAAGAAGTTTGAGCAGATGGATCATTCCACTGATAAGTGTATGGCCCTGTTCCTCCAGAAACAGTAAGATCAATTTCTCCATCTGAATCTCCAAAACAACTTGCATCTGTTATAACTTGAGTAAATGTTATCGGTGCAGGCTCAGTCATAAGAATATTTGGTTCTAAATGAGGATTACAGCCATTTGGCAGACCTGTATTTGGATCAATTGGAGTTACTAAAACACTGTAATTAACACCTCCTGAAAGACCTGAACTAGTTGTAGTAGTAGATCCTGTTTGAGACCATAAGTAAGAAAAGCTATTATTCTCACCAGAAGCAACAATTGATATTGATCCATTGGATGCTCCATTACATAAAGGTTCAATAATTGTAGGAACAACTGTTATTGGAGCAGGTTCACTTATGGTAATTGTGTTAGGATCTGTATATATAGGACAAATCCCATCATCAACTTGGATACTATAATCTCCAGCACCTAGACCATTAAAATCTCCTATTGAATTAGAACTAACAGCAAGGTTTGTTGAATTATCTATTAGAGTATAAGTGTAAGATAATGATCCTCCAGATGCTGAAACAGATATAGATCCATCAGTAAATGAATTACAACTCACATTAGAAGTTGAATTAACTAACAATGTAATAGCATCTGGTTCTACAATATCAAAAACTACTGTCGTATCACATCCAGTTAAATTATTAGTTAAAGTTACAAAATAGGTTCCTAGAGGAACATTGTTAGATTGGTTAGGAAGTAATGGAGCTATTGGAGTTAATCCAGTAGATCCATCCCACCATAATATATTACATCCAGCTCCAGGACATCCTGGATTATTTGGATTAACAATTGCTGTTCCATCATTTGCTCCAAAGCAAGTAACATCAGTCATAACAAATCCAGGATCTATCTGAGCTGGTTCAGTTATTGTTTCAGAACCATTAATTGTACAACCATTAGCATCTGTAACAATACAAGTATAGATACCAGCAGGTAAATTACTTATTGTTTGTGTTGTCTGTCCTGTTGACCATAAATAATAATATGGAGCAGTTCCTCCAGTTGGATTTGCAATAATACTTCCATTTGCATCACCAAAGCATGCAGAATTAAATGTTGTTGATCCCCAAGCAAGAGGGTTTGGAGAGCATATTGTTGCAGTTGTTGTAGCCTCACAACCATTCGCATCTTTAACCAATAATGTTTGAATTCCAGCACTTAATCCAGGTGGTGTAGAAGTTGGGTTTGTTATCGATCCTGATGGAGTCCATACATATGTATATGGATTACCAGGAATAACAGGATTTGGATTATTAATATCATATATAGTTCCACCAGTTACATTAGCAAGGGCACTTCCATCATTTGCTCCAAAACAACTTACACAATTAATATTTACAGCAGGAACAGAAGCCACTATTGCCGCTGGCTCATTAATTACAATTTGAATTGGATTAGTAGCTAATGCACATCCATTTGCATCAAATACTTCAGCAACATAACTTCCTGGACTTAAAGCTGATGGATTAAGAGGTAATCCTCCACTTGTTACACTAATAATTTCTGAATAAGGTGGTGTTCCACCAAGAGTATTAAATATTACTGATCCATCATTATTTGGCCCCACATTTATATTGTTACAACTAACAAGACTAGGAGTAACCGATGAAACTAAAGCAACTGGTTCAGTAATACTAAAGTTATGGGCTGGAGAAGAACAATTTCCGGCTCCATTATTATCCGTACTAATTATATAGTAATCTCCAGGTGGTAATGATTGACCAAGCGGAAACGGATTTGTAAATGTATTAAATACCAATCCCATTGAATTAGCATCTACTATTTGTGTTTCATAAGGAGCTATTCCTCCTGTAGTTGACCAGCTTATACTTCCTAAACCACTACCACCATTACTACTGTGACAAGTTGGATTAGTAACAGTATGAGTAGATGTNACATTACATGCAGGATCGTTGATAGTCCATGCTTGAGTTTTTGAACAACCAGCAGCATCTGTTACTGTTAANACATAAGTCCCNCCNGGTAAATTAGCAATTGATGGAGACTGAGTAGCTAAANNAGGATAACCAGCAGGGAAAGGACCTATCCANTGATATGAATATCCNGGNGTNCCTCCACTTGGCGCAGGATTTAATGAAATACTTCCATCTTGAGCTCCATTAAGAGAAGGATCTGTACTAGTAAAGTTCCATTGTATTGTTTGTGGTTCAGTTAATTGAACAGTAAGATTATCTTGACAACCCCAAAAGTCAGTAGCACTTAAAGTATAAACACCTGCAGTTAAATTTGAAATATTTGGTANATTTGAAATATTTACTCCAGGGTTAGAAGCATCTTGCCAAGCATAAGTGACTTGAGGAGTTCCTGTATTTACTAGAGTTGTTATTTGTCCATCGTTTCCTCCATTACATGTTGGAGAAATCAATGTTTCTAAAATTTCTAGATTAGGTGCATTATTTACAGAAATTGGTCCTGTTGTTTGAGTACAGCCATTTGCATCTGTTACTAAACAATTATATGTTCCAGCTGATAAAAAGTTAATTGTTGATGTTAATTCTCCACCTGCCCACAAGTAAGTATAGCCAGGAGTACCTCCTGAAACAGTTGCTGTAGCGCTTCCGTTATNAGTAGGGAAACAGCCAACGAGTGTTGATGAAGCTTGAACTTGTAGAGGACTAGCTGGTTGATTAATAGTAAATATGTCTGTCTCAATACATCCAACAGCATCAGTAACTGTAACAAGATAATCTCCAGCTTGTAATGCATTTGGATTAATTGGAATAAGTGATCCTGTAGGAACATAGTCATATGTAAGAGTACCAGTACCTCCAGTAGCAACTGTATTTGCTGATCCTGTAAATCCTCCNTGACAAAGAACATCTGTAGTATTTACATTATTNATAATAATATCGTNAGGTTCAATAATTTGAATATTTAAAAAGCCTTGACAATTATTTGCATCTGTTACTGTTAGCTGATAAATACCAGCTCCAAGTGATAAAGGAGATGGCTGATTTGATTGAAACTGAGGTGAAGAAAGTGGAATGATATTTCCATTTAGCTCTAACTGATTAGTATATGGTTGTAAACCATTAGTATTTTCCCACCAAACACTACCAAGATCGCCAAAGCATGTAGGATTTGTAATATCATCAAGTATAATTACATTACACTGAGGATCAATAATTATATCAGTAGCTGGTTGCATACATCCATTAGCATCTCTTACTTCAACTGTGTAAGTACCAGGTGACAAAGCATTAATAGTTGGATTTGTTGCATTTACAATCAAACCGCTTGGACCATACCATTCATAAGTATATCCTCCTGCGCCACCACTAGCACTAACAGTCATTGCACCATCATTAGCTCCAGCAACACTCATTTGAACTGTAGCAAGAGAAGGAATAATTTGTGTTTGGGCAGGAATTGTGATAGGACCAATTTCAGTTATACATCCAGTATTATCAGAAACGTTACAACTGTAAGTTCCAGAAGATAAATTTTGAATTGTTGAAGTAGTTTCTCCATTAGGTAACCAAGAATATGTTAAAGGACCTGCTCCTCCAAATGCAGTTATTGTTGCTTGTGCATTTGAATTCCCAAAACAATTAATTGGAACAAAACTAATTGATCCAGTAATATTTGCAGCTGGTTCATTTACGATGACCGTTTCAAAAAGTTGACATCCATTAGCATCTGTTATTTGACAATTATAAGTTCCTGCAATTAAAGCNGTTGCAGATGAAGATGTTGATACATTAGCATTATTAACATCTGTCCATGAATATAAGTATCCTGGATTACCTCCACTTACCAAAGCAGAAGCAGTTCCATCATTAGCTATTCCAATTGTTGTTGAGTTACAAGTTGGAGTAGTTGAAGACATTACAGCAGTAATTTCAGTTGCTGAATTAATTGTTTCACTTGCTTGTGCAGTACATCCATTACCATCAGTAACTACAACTGTATATGTACCAGGAGATGCCGGAGAATTAACAGAAGGNGATGGAGGATTATTATTCCAAGAATATGAATATGGAGGAGTTCCTCCACTTTCTACAGCTGTTAAAGAACCGTTATTATTTGGTCCAATATTATTTGGATGACATGATTCATGAATAANATTTTGAATGGATACAGATAAAGAACTTGCAGGCTCTGTTATTGTTATTGGTCCTGAATTAACTACACAACTGTTAGCATCAGTAATTTGACATATATANGTTCCTGCAGANAGATTAGTATTTAATGCACTTGTTGTACCATTATTCCANAGGTAAGCATAAGCATTNCCTACAACATTTGGAGTTCCTCCATTTACAATTAAATTAATTTCTCCTGATGAACCACCATTACAAGCTACATTAGTTACTCCACTATTATTAGGTGGTACCGGCTGAATTACTTGAAGTTGTGGAGGAAAAGTTAAAGTAATCGAAGCAATTGCGTTAGGAGCTGAAACTGGAATTGAATTTGGTGAACATCCGTTGGCATCAGAAACNTCAACAGTATATGTTCCTTGTGTTAACTGAGATGCAGATTGAGAATTGGCAGTATAGCTGTTTGGTCCCGTCCAAGAATAAGTATATGGCTGTACTCCACCAGTAACTTGTGCAACTGCTATACCATCTGATGATTGTCCATTTGCAGGATTACATGATGGTCCTTGAGTTAAATTAGCACTAACTTGTAAAGAATTTGGCTCTGTTANNTCAAAAGTTACACTTTCTGTACANCCAGCTTGATCTGTTACAAAACATGTATATGTTCCTACTGAAACTGAAGAAATAGAATTTGTAGTATTTGCTAAAGGATTNCCTTGTAGNGCCCAAGAATATGTATATGGAGGTAGTCCTCCAGTTGCTAATACNACAGCTCCACCATCACTTCCACCAAANCAACTTACTGGAGTCATTGTTACAGATGATGCATCAACTAATAATGCAGAGGGAGCTTGAGCAATTGTTACTTGAGTAGTAGGATTTACCACACAACCATTAGCATCAGTAACATCTACTTGATAATTTCCTGCAGGCTGACTTGTTAAAGTTTGAGAAGTTGAAAGTCCCGCTCCTTGACTATCCGTCCAAACATAAGAATATGGTGGTGTACCTCCTTGTGGNTTTGCAANTGCACTACCNTNACCTCCACCAAAACATGNTACAAGTGTAGTTGTAACAGAAGGNACAGATGGTAAAGTTGCTGGTTCAGTTACAAATGTTGGTAAATTNTTAATTTGTGTACTTAAAGCTGTTTCACAACCATTTGCATCAGTTACTAAACAATTGTATGTTGTNGGAAANGCAAATAGTCCTGTGGCAGTTGGTGTTGTTTGTGTATTTGTCCAAGCNTATGTATATGGAGGATTACCACCTGTTACTGCAACTGTTATTTCTCCATCATTTCCACCTGTACAACTAACATTCTGAGTAGCTGCAGCAGAGATAATTAGTGGNGCAGGTTCNCCTATTGTTACATCAGTTCCTAGACCAAAATTTAATTGACAGCCATTGTTATCAGTAATTTGACAATTATATATACCAGCAGCAAGCCCAGAAGCAGTAGCTGTTGTTTGTGCTAATATATCATTCCATTGATAAGAGTAAGGAGATGTACCTCCAGTAGCATTAACCGTTGCTTGGCCATCAGCAACTCCATTACAAGATGCATCAATTATATTTGGTGGATTGGTACTAATAATTGAAGGAGCACTTAAAGTTACAGATTCTGTAACAAAACAACCATTAGCATCTATAATATTAACATCATATGTTCCTGCAGATAAATTAGTCGCTATCGATGTTGTTTGTGATAAAGGATCGTTCCATTGATATGTATAAGGAGATCCAGGATTTGTAATTGTACCTCCAATTGCATTTGCAGTTGCTTCACCATCTGAACCACCACTACAACTAATATCTTCTCCATTATAGTTTGATGTTACTACCGCAGCGGAATTAGTAATAGCTGGAGGAAGATTAATTTGAAAAGGGTCATCAGCAAGACAACCATTGGCATCTTCTACTCTAACAACATAACTTCCTGCAGTAAGATTTGAAATACTTGGCCCTGAACCAATTTGATTATTATTTTCAAACCATTGATAAGTATAGCCTCCAGTACCTCCAGCAGCTGTCGCAGTTGCTGATCCATCATTATCAGGACCTGTATTTGCACTATTACAACTTACATCTGTTGGTGTTGCTGTAACAGTTACAATAGCTAATGGTTCATCAATAGTTACTGATTCTGTTTCAGAACAATTTAAATTATCTGTTACCGTAACATCATAGGTACCAGCTATTAAACCTGTTGCTATTTGAGTAGTTTGAGCTGCAGGATCATTCCACTGATAAGTATAAGGAGGTGTTCCACCTGTAGGTAGTGATTCAGCTTCTCCTGTCGCATCACCTTTACATAAAACATCAGTTACTGTAAAGCTAGTAGCATCTAATGCGCTAGGCTCTGAAATAGTAGCAGTAAAAGTATTAGGAACACCAGTAAAAGCACATCCATTAGCATCTGTAATTTGACAAGTATAGTTTCCAGGAGCTAAATTACTTATAGTTTGAGTGTTTGCTGAAAATCCATTAGGACCTGACCAATTAAAAACATAAGGAAACGTTCCTCCTTGAACATGCAAAGTAATAAATCCATTATCTGCTCCATTACATGTAACATCAGAAACCACATTTGTAAGAAATTGACTATATACAAATGGTGCAATTCCTTGAACTGTATGAGTTAGCTGATCAATTATTGCACTGGTAATTGGATCTATTGTGGATATACGAATAAATGTTCCAGGAACATTAAGAATATCAAATTGGGAAGCGTTTGAGTTACCAGAAGTAATAAATTGCCATTGTTGCGGATTAGTTCCAGGGATTGCAAATTCTAATTCCCAATTGAAATTTGCAGGAGGTATAGCATTAGTCTGAACAGTAACGGTAGTAGTACCTCCACTACAAAGAATTGGAGGATTCGTTATGTTTAAAATTTGCTGTGCTAAACCAAAGTTGGCAATAGATAAAATGGTTAATAAAGTCAATATCTTTCTCATAATTTTCTATTTATAAATATTTTAAAATGCTCTTTATACTTGTTTTGTCGGTATTTGTCGAATACAGATGTGCTAAAATAAATAAATTTAAAATCCTTGCAAGTTATTAACAATGGTATTTTAATAATTTTATTCACAAAATACAGAGTTTTCAACAAAGGGTTATTAACAATTATCAAGATGAAATAAAGTGTAAAATTTTAAATTAAAAAATCAAAAAAAATAATTTTAAAACATTGAAAATCATCACTATATATTATTTTTTAGAAATAATTTTACTTTCGAAAATATATAATAATAAAACACAAAACAAGATGTTTTATTAACAAGAAATACAAACAGCTTATCATCAGAGGAAAAGGATAAAATATTTATGGATTTAAAAAATAATACTAATAATTTTGATATATTATCTAACTTTAAAATTAGTTATGAAGCATTGCGTTGGTACATTTTAACTCAAATTATAAAAG
>PBQB01000069.1 GCA_002724895.1 Flavobacteriales bacterium | reverse complement strand
CAATACTTTTTTTTGATCTATCTTGATATGATCATAAAAGATTATCTTAAATTGATTTGGATGAAAATATTCTAAATAGTTAAATATTTGTTTTTCATACAAACCTCTATTTAATATAGAAAATAAATTTTTGTCGCTTTTATAATTTTTTATTTGAGTATTAAAATAATCGTTAATTGACAAATCTGTATCGATATTTCCTTTTCTATAATTCCAATAATATGCTGAAATCGCTCTATCTACTGGGTTTCTTAATGAGATTATTAATTTTAAATTTGGAAATCTTTCATACAATAATTTTGGTGATTCATTATTACATATATAATCGACAGACACATCTCCAAATATAACTCCATTACAATCATTAAATAGATTAAAATACCATTGGTCACCATATTTTTTCCATAAATCTCCTCCAATATATTCAATCTCTTTTTTTTTATCTGGCATAGATATCAGCGAATGTTTCTTTAGGCATTCAAAAAACCAAGTAGTAGCACTCTTTTGCGCACCTAAAACTAAGAAATCTAAAGAAAAATTTTTCATAAATTATTTTAAATTTCTGTTTTCTATTTAATTAAAATTTGTTTTTTTTTTGACATTAAAAATAAAAGCATAGAAAAAATTATTAAAAGAAAAATAAACTTAATTATTATCCTACTTAAGTCTCCCCCAATTAAATAAAAAATAGAAGGGAAAAATATGGTTAAATAAACAATAAAACGAAACAAAGATTTTTTTTGAAAAATTAAATGATAAGAATAAGAACACATTAATCCAAAAATAAACATTCCTGTGCAAATTCCAACTAAACCAAAATTTAAATATAACTCGGCGATAAATCCTGGTGGGACGCCTCCTCCAGCAATATTATCATCTCTTTTCTTGTATATATTTTTAGCGATATCTTTACCAATACTTATCTCTGGTTTATTTTTCCAGTATTCTCTTGGAATTGGTGCAACTGTCCATAGAAATAAAGATTTGCCTAATAAATATTCATTATTTTTTTTAGCATGATTGATAATATATGATGTTTTAGTAACTCCTAAAAAGTTCAAACTTCCTACAACAATTGTTAAAGGATTTTTATTTACTTCATCAATTTTTTTTATTAACTCATTATTATTTCTAAGATATGTCATACTTATCAATAATAGAGTTGAAAAAAAAATACAAAACAAGAATAAAAATCTAGGAATCTTCTTAGTATAATATTTAATTATAAAAACTGTAGTTAAAAGCATAACAATAGGAGTCCCTCTATGACTATTAATTATATTAAATGATAATAAAATACTAAATGTAATTAATAATAAACATCCATGCAGTGAAAAAAAAGATTTCTTTTTAGTTAGTAAAAAGTATATTATTATGTAGTACAAAGGTTGTAAGATATTAACACCAAAATTCAAATATGATAATGATGCAAATTGTCCATCACCTAGCTTTAACGCTCTTTTTTTTGAAAGATTCTTAAGTGTACTGATATCATCATATGCAATCCCCATTTTTAATATATATATATAGAAAAAAATACAGCTACAAATTATTATAAATAGACTAATTAAAATTAATTTATTCCCTACAATAAGTCTATTCTCTATTTTATTGAAAAACCCAAATTTTAAATTTGTTTTTTTTATACTATGATATCCAAAATTGAAAAAAAGAAATGCAATAAAAATATAAATAAGACCAACGAACATATTATCATGGTCTCCTAACTGTAACATAATTTTTTTTACTGCTGTAACTTCATCACTAACGTAAAAATATGACCTTAATAAGGTTCCTATAAAAAATGAAATTAGTATTGCTGTAATTGGTTGAAGTAGATCAAATTTATTTTTTTCTTTCTTATAACTATTAAATAAAATAAACAATAAAAAAAAAGATGAGTAAAAAGGAATATAGTCAAATTTTTCAAAAAATAGACAAGAAAAGAAGCCTGAAAAGAAAATTATTAGACTCAAATATTTGAAAAAAACTAAATAATAGTTATTAATATACATATAATTAATCTGAATAGTTTAACCAATTAATTTTTCTACCTAAGTAATTTTGAACGTATTCTTTATCTCGAAGAAAATTATTTTTAATCTTTTCATACAATGTTTTATCAATCTTTTTAATTTTTATTTTTTTAGAATTAAATTTAGTCAACCAAACACGGACAAATGATAAAAATCTCCTAATATTTTTTGGAAATACAAATCTACTACTAATAAATTGAGCTTGACTTATAAATAATTGTAATAATCTACTTTTAATTTCATTTTGAACATTAAACCTTTCATTAACAAAAGTATACTCATTTGAATTTAAGTTTAAAAAATTAAACACCCTTTTTAAAGATAACAAGTTATTGTTTTCAAATTCTTCCATGATAAGAATAAATATTTGAGATTTGTCAAAATATAATAAATAGCGATCAATATGATCTTTGTATCTGCTTATATTATAATAATAACGAAATCTATTATCATTATCTTCATACATTTGTTTAAAAGAAGAAAACTTAAATCCTAATTTTTTTTCTTGATAATAATGCGAGTAAATTCTTAAAACAGGATCTCTAAGCATAATAATAATCTTTACTTCGGGAACATACTTTTTGAGAAGTTTAGGTGTATCTGAATTTTGAAAATATACAGTACTAGCTTCTCCTTTAATTTGACCTTCTTTAAATTTTGAGAACAATGATCTATACCAACTAAATCCTTTATGAAAATTACCAGATAATCGAGGTCCTTGCCGGCGACTAAAAAATCCAAATCCCCCTTTAATTTGAGTAAAAAATCGAGGCTCCTTTTGATTTGAAAAGCATATTTCAGGATGTAAATCCAATAATTTATATAATGCAGTGGTTCCACATTTTGGAGCTCCAACTATTACAAAATCTAAAATTTTATTTTTCATTAGTAATGATTAGAAAGTAAATATATAAAAACAACAAATTAAATATATTAAAAAAACTATTTTTGCATTGGTAATTATAAAAACCCAAATGAAAAAGTATTTCAAAAAACAAACTCATTTTTATCTATTTCTTAGTTCTATCATTTTTTTATCTTCTTGTGCTAATAAAAAAAATATAGTTTATTTTCAACAAAAAATTGACAATATTAATAGTAGCTCATATTTATCAGAATCTATTCAAAAAAATGATATTTTAAACATAAACGTATCTGCACTAGATATTACAAGTATTGCGCCATTTTTAGAAAATAATTCAACTACAAATAATAATGCAGATCAAAGATTAATAGATGGCTATAAAGTTAACAGTGAAGGTGAAATCAATTTACCTATTGTTGGTAAAATTAAAGTTGAAGGATTGACTACATCTGATGCAGGAAAAAAAATCGAAGATGAACTAAGTAAAAAAATTATTAATCCTGTTGTAAATGTTACATTACTTACTTATAGAATAACTATATTAGGAGAAGTAAATAATCCTGGAACATTAACTTTATATAATCAAAAAATAAATCTAATTCAAGCAATTGGACTTGCAGGAGACATGACAATATTTGGAAAACGAAAAAAAATAAAAATAATAAGAGAAAAAAACGGAGTAAGCACAAAAAAAATTATTGATATAACAAAATCAGATTTCTTTGATTCTGAATATTATTATCTAAAAAATAACGATATAATTTATGTTGAACCAAGCTTTGCAAAAGTTAAAAATTCTGGTTACATTGGTCAGATAAGTAATGTAGCAACTATTTTTTCACTAATAACAAGCATTATCCTTCTTTCAAGAAATTAAAAAATGGAAAATCAAGAGAATTATTTAAAAAAGGAAAAAGATTTCAGTGACATTTTTGAAGATTTCTATTTACTAATTTCAAGTAACATTAAGATGATAATTATATCATCTTTTTCTATCTTTTTTTTATCATTAATATACTTGTTAATCACAACAAAAACATATACCACAAAAACTAAAATTAAAATCTTATCTCAAGAAGAAACATCATCATCTTTTTTACAAGAAATAAATCCAATTAATACTTATTTTTATGAAAACAGTAAAAACATTGAAGACGAAATTGAAATATTAAAATCAAAAAACATACTTGATAAAGTTATAAAAGATCTAAACCTACAAAGTTCATTTTACGAAAAAAAAATCCTTCGAAACAAAAAAATATCTCATAAAGAAAAATTTTTAATAATTGAGTCAAATAATTTATTAAGCTTAGATCTACTATTAGACTTTTCTGATTTAAATAATATATATATTTCTAATATTAAAACTAATGTTTCAAAAAAAATACATTTTGATAAAATTCTTGTATTAGGAAAAGACACCCTTATCATTAAGAAAACAAAACTTTACCAACCTAAAAGGCTAAAAGGGAAAAGATATAGTGTAAAAATAAATAGTGCTTTTAACCAATTTGTGACTCTGAAAGAAAAAATTCAAATTACTTCATTAACAGATAATATTTTAAATATTTCAATTAAAGGAAAAGACACTTCTCTAAACAAAAAGATTCTTTTAAGCATTCTTAATACATATAATAAAGATAGAATTGAAGACAAAAAAATAATTACTGCCACAAGTTCAAGTTTTTTATCAAAAAGGATTGAAATTATTAAATCCGATATAACATTTTTAGAAAACACTTTGTCAGATATAAAAAAAGATGATAATATTTTTAATGTAGATGCTGTTAATTCTATTTTTAGTAACCAGATAGCCAATTCACAAGAAATGATCTTTCAAATAGAAACTCAAGAAGTTTTGGTTAATAGCTTTATTAATGAATTAAATAATAATAATAATAAAGATTTACTTCCTATCCCAATAGAAGTTGGAATAACCAACACTGAGTTATCGAACTTTACAAGTGAGTTTAATAATTTAATTATTGATAAAAACAATTTATTAAAAGGAAGAACTTCAGATAATCAAGAAGTAAAATCTTTAAATTCTCAAATTTTAGACCTTAGAAATAATTTAAACATATCGATTAACAATTACTTGAACAAATTAAAAATCAAAAAAGATCAAGTAGATAAATATGATAAAGATTTAGAATTAAAATTTTATAAATTAAATGAAACTGAACTTAACATATTAAAAATTAAAAGAGAAATTGAAGTCAAAGCCAGCATATTATTATTTCTTTTAGAAAAAAAGGAAGAAAACGATATTCAATTAGCCATTAGCTCTCCAGTTTTTAAATCTTTAGACTTGCCAAATACAGATTACTCTAAGGGAAAACCAAATAATATAGTAATTACCGTACTTGCATTTATAATGTCAATTTTCTTCCCTATTTTCTTTTTACAATTCAAAAAGTTAATTAATAATAAAATTCAAGATATTGATGAANTTAGAACCTATTTAGACAATAATATTTCAATTGTTGGAGAAATCCCTTTTGAAGAAAAGAATCAAAATAATGAAGAAAAAAGAAATCCAATTNTTGAAAGTTTTAATTTACTAAGATCAAGTTGCGAATTTTTAATTGACTATCAAAAAAAACAAGCTAAAGTTATTGGTATAACATCTTCTATTCAATCAGAAGGAAAAACTTATACTGCATTAAATNTTGCCAAAAGTTACAGTAAAATAGGTGCAAAAACACTTTTGATAGGCTTTGATTTGCGTAACCCTCAATTGCATAAACACCTTGCTATTGAAAAAGAAAAAAATTATGGAATTACTAATTATCTATTAGGTAAGATCGAGGATATTAATTCAATAATTATTTCTGATAATAAAGACAATTTTGATACAATTCTTTCAGGGCCGGCCCCTCCTAATGCTAATAAATTACTAATGTCTAATAAAATTGAAAAAATGATTTCCTATTTCAAAGGGAAATATGATTACATTATAATTGATACTGCTCCTACTTTGTTAGTGTCTGACACNTATAATATTTTTAAATTTTTTGATTTAACTCTTTATGTTTCAAGACAAAATGTAACAAAAAAACATTTAATTGAACACGTAAATAAATTATATAGAAGCAAGTTAAACTTAAATTTATGTGTAGTTCTAAATGGAGTGATAAAAAAAGGTAATTTGTATAATTATAATTATGGATATAATTATGGATACAATTAAAAAATTATTATAGTCTAGCATCTATATATTCTTTTTTTATAAATGACTTTACATCATAAATTATTGCTCCTTCTTTTTTTAGTTTTTTAAAATTGATTAGTTTAAACTCTTTATGAGAAACAGCTAAAATAATTAGTGTATATTTATCATTATAGTTTTCAACTAAATTAATATTTAATTTAGCTTTTACTTCTAACTTATTAGCTACTGGATCATAAACATCAACTTTTAATGCTAATTGAGTTAACNTATTATAAATATCTATAACTTGAGTNTTTCTTATATCAGGACAATTTTCTTTAAATGTAACTCCTAAAATTAAAACTCGNGATTTAGAAATAACAATATTTTTATTTAACAATAAATCACAAACCTTTGATGCTATAAATAACCCCATAGAATTATTAACTTCTCTTCCTGATAAAATAACAGACGGTTTATATCCTAATTTTTTTGACTTATAAACTAAATAATATGGATCAACACTGATACAATGACCTCCAACAAGTCCAGGTGAAAAGGGAATAAAATTCCATTTTGTTTTTGCAGCTTCCAAAACATCTTGAGTATCTATCCCCATTTTATCAAATATTAAAGCAAGTTCATTAACAAATGAAATNTTTAAATCTCTTTGAGCATTTTCTATTGATTTTGATGCTTCAGCTACTTTAATACTTGGAGCTAAATGGGTGCCTGCCTCAATAATTGAACTATACAAAAAATCAATCTCCTTTGCAACATCTTCATTTGAACCAGAAGTTACTTTTTTTATATTTGTTAATTTTATACTTGAAACACCAGGGCTTACTCTTTCTGGAGAATATCCACAAAAAAAATCTCTGTTATATTTTAAACCACTTTCTGATTCTAAAATAGGCACACACTCTTCTTCAGTACATCCAGGAAAAACAGTAGATTCATATATTACAAAATCTCCCTTCTTTAAAATTGATGAAATAGATTTTGAGGCAGATATTAAATATGATAAATCAGGTTCTAGGTTTTTGTTTATAGGAGTTGGTACTGTAATAATATATCTGTTAGCAATTGCAATTTCATTTAGTGTTGATGTAAGGTACAATCCGTGATCATTTAAATCACTAATTTCTTTCTTTATTAAACTTTTTAAATCACTAATATTGGTTTCGGTTGTTTTGTCATTAAATTTAAATAAATCTTTAATTCTTGACTTATCTATGTCATAACCTAAAACTTTATACTTTTTTGCAAACTCTATTGCTAATGGCAAACCAACATAGCCTAAACCAATTATTGCAATTATATTTTGCATTTATAATAAACTTTTTAGATACCAGCTATGAATTTTTTCTATTCCTTGGTTTAATGAAGTTGAATATTTCCAGCCTAATTTATTTAATTTACTAATATCTGTAAGTTTTTTCATCGTACCATCTGGTTTTAATGTATTAAATTTAATATCACCTTTATATCCAANATGACCCTTAATTAAGTTTGCTAAATCTTTAATTGATACATCTTTTCCTGTACCAATATTGATATGTGTATTTCGAACTTCATTAACTGAATTANCAACTANATCTTTAAATTGAACATTATTTAATATNAAAACACAAGCTTCTGCTAAATCTTCTGACCATAAAAATTCACGCATTGGCTTGCCACTTCCCCATACTTCTACATATTTTTTTTGAATTCCATATTTTTTTAAAACAGAAATAATTTGTTTTTTATTATTNGAACCATCAACATTCTCTATTGGATTCATATTTAAATCTTTTTGAATTAAACTCCAATTATCTTTNACTAAATTATCTGCTAAAAAAAATTTCCTCAATAATGAAGGGAGCACATGTGCATTTCCTAAATCAAAACTATCGTTTGGTCCATATAAATTTGTTGGCATAACTGAAATAAAATTTGTAGAATATTGTAAATTATAACTTTCACACATTTTCAGACCTGAAATCTTAGCAATTGAATATGGTTCGTTAGTATATTCTAACTTTCCTGTTAGTAAACTCNCTTCTGTAATTGGTTGTAAACAATTCTTGGGATAAATACATGAACTTCCTAAAAACAATAATTTTTTTACTTTATTTAAATATGAGTGATGAATCACATTATTTTGGATCATAAGATTATTATATATNAACTCTGCTCTATATTTATTATTAGCATCAATTCCACCAACTTTTGCTGCAGCTAGAATAACATATTCAGGTTTTTCAGTTAAAAAAAAATTTTTTACTTGACATTGATCTGTTAAGTCCAATTCTTTNTGAACACGTGTAACTATATTATTATAACCCTTACTAATAAGATTTGCTAAAATAGCAGACCCTACTAAACCTGTATGGCCAGCAACATATATTTTACTTTTTTTTCTCATTAAAATTATAAANAACTACAATTTAAAATTCTTTTGNTGATCACTTCTAACTATATTTAGATCTGACAACATCATTTCATCAACTATATCCTTTAAATTATACTTACTTTTCCAACCTAATTTTTTATATGCTTTTGAAGAATCTCCTACTAACAAATCAACTTCAGTTGGCCTATAATATCTTGAATCTATTGCAACTACTTCTTTACCAATTTCTAAATTATATAAAGGATTACTAGATTTTTTTATTATTCCTATTTCATTTTCCCCTTCCCCTTTAAAATCAAGTTCAATTCCTACATGATCAAAAGCTAATCTGACAAATTCTCTAACTGTCGTTGTTTCACCAGTTGCAATTACCCAATCTTCTGCTTTTTTATATTGAAGAATCATCCACATAACTCTTACATAATCTTTTGCATGACCCCAATCTCTTTTAGCATCTAAATTTCCAAGATAAATCTTGTCTTCAATGCCTAAAGCAATTCTTGAAACAGCTCTTGTAATCTTTCTCGTAACAAAAGTTTCCCCTCTAACAGGAGATTCATGATTGAATAGAATGCCATTACATGCAAATAGCCCATACGCTTCTCTATAATTAACCGTAATCCAATAAGCATACATTTTGGCTACGGCATACGGACTTCTTGGATAAAATGGGGTTTCTTCTTTCTGTGGAACTTCTTGAGCTTTACCATACAATTCTGAAGTGGAAGCTTGATAAACTTTTGTTTTTTTAGTTAATCCAAGAAGTCTTATAGCTTCTAAAATTCTGAGTGTCCCTACTCCATCAGTATTTGCAACATATTCAGGAATTTCAAAAGAAACATGAACATGACTCATTGCTGCTAAATTATAAATCTCATCTGGTTTTACTTCTTTTATAATTTTTGTTAAATTCATCGAATCAGTCATATCACCATAATGTAAAATTAGATTTCGATTTTCAATATGAGGATCTTGGTATAAATGCTCAATTCTATCAGTATTAAATGAAGAAGACCTTCTTTTTATACCATGAACTATATAATTTTTATTCAATAAAAATTCTGCTAAGTAAGAACCATCTTGTCCTGTTATTCCTGTTATTAATGCAACTTTATTTTTCATTATAACTAAAATTTCGATGTAAATTTAACTAATATTATTTACTATTAAAGTACTCTTTAATTACTAACCAAATAAATTTAATATTACCAAGTAAATATCTTTTCCAAAGTCTTTTAGGCTCCTGTAAAAAACGATAAAACCACTCTAAACCTATTCTTTGCATAAATATAGGAGCTCTTTTAATTTTACCTGAGATAACATCAAAACTACCTCCAACTCCCATAATAAAATTAATATTTTTTAATTGGTCCTTATATTTGTTTAAAAAAATCTCTTTCTTTGGGGAAGTGATTGCAACAAATAAAATATTAGCACCACTTTCTGAAATTTTTCTAGCAATATCACTCTCTTCTTGTTCATTAAAATATCCATTTCGAAAGCCAGCAATTATATCTTCAGAATATTTTTCTATATAAATAGCAACTAATTTTTGAACTATATTTTCCCTTGCTCCTAAAAAATAACATTTATATCTTTTATAATATGACATTTCAACTAAACTTTCCATTAAATCAATACCAGAAACTCTTTCAGGTAAATTTAAGCCTAAAAGATTCGCCGCCCAAACTACTGCCTGACCATCAGCATTAATTATATCTGCTTCAATAACACTTTTTTCTAATTCTGCATCTTTTTGCATTAAGATTATTTTAGATGCATTAACTACAGTATGATGTATTTGTTTTTTAGCAACTATAGTTTTCTCTACTAAATTAATAGTATCTTTCATTGTAATTGCATCAATAGGAATATTAAGAAATTTTATTCTCATAATTAGAATTATAATACATTAGTGCAAAAACACATCCTATAAAAACTGCTGCCATTCCAGAATTAAATATATGACCAGACAAAAAAGACAAGACAATTAAAAG
>PBQB01000068.1 GCA_002724895.1 Flavobacteriales bacterium | reverse complement strand
AAAAAAGCAATCGACAATTGTAAAGCTGGGGCAGACATTATTGTAGTTGGCAATGCTATCGAAAAAAATATTAACCTAATTAACGAAATCGCTACTGCAGTACATAAATGTTAATCAATATAATTGCAAACTGGAACAACATTGAACTTTTAGCGGTTATTTTTTCTATTTGCTATGTGATTTTAGCAGCGAAAAAGAAAACTACATGTTGGTTTTTTGCAATTATTAGTACTTCACTTTATATATACATTTGCTACTTCGAGAAACTTTACGCCGAAACAATTTTACAATTTTTTTATTTGATTATGGCTTTTTACGGTTTGAAAACTTGGAATAAAGAAAAATCTCTTGATATAAATGATTGGAAAATTTCAACTCATCTAATAATTTTTATTATAGGCAGTATATTAACATTTATTTCTGGTTTCACATTATCACATTTTACAGATTCTTCATTACCTACAATAGATTCATTCACTACCGTTTTTAGTATGATCGCAACATATATGGTTATAAAAAGAGTACTAAGCAACTGGTTATATTGGATAATAATTGATCTTGTATCAATATACATTTATGACTACAAAGAGCTTTACTTAACCGCATTGTTGTTTATTATATACGCAATTATAGCTGTTTTCGGATATTTCAACTGGTTAAAGATAAGTGCTCAAAATGATTAAATATATAATTTCAGGTCCAGAATCAAGTGGAAAAACTACACTATGTGAAGAATTATCAAAATTCTATAAGACAACATACATAAAAGAGTATGCCAGAGAATATCTTTTAAAATATAATAACAAATATCAAAAGGATGATCTTTTTAAAATCGCAAAAAAACAATATCAATCTGAGCAAAAACCAAATAATATATTAATATGTGATACAGACTTAATTACAATTAAAATATGGAGTTTAGAAAAATACAAATCATGTGATGACTGGATTTTAAAAAAAATAAATGCACAAAAAACAGAAAACCGAATCTACTTATTATGCTCCCCTGATATAAAATGGCATTTTGACCCTCAAAGAGAAAATCCAAATGATCGAAACCGTCTACTAAAGATTTTTAAATCTGAAATCACTTCACTTCAACATCCCTTACACATAATTTCAGGAAAAAACAGATGTAAAGACGCTATAAAATTAATTGATAAAATTAATTTAAGTTACGGNAAATCTTTTTAANTTTGCAATTTTAAAATAGGGGTGCCAACTTGGCTGAGAACATACCCATTGAACCTGATATGGTAATTCATAATAGGGAAATGTNTAGCTATTTTTAGCCCTCCTTTTTATTAATTTTNTAATTTATCATTATGCTAAAAATTGCTTTGTTGTTTCTTTTNATTCCATTTATGACTTATTCTCAAAATCAAGATTCGATATCAATTATTAAAAGACTAGAAGAAGTAAATGTTAATGCTATTAGAGCTAATAGCAAAACTCCAATTGCCTTTACAAATATTAATAAAAATCAAATNATTAATAAAAATCTTGGTCAAGACCTACCAATCATTGTTTCAATGTCTCCATCATTAGTAACAACATCTGATGCTGGGGCGGGCGTTGGATATACCTCATTACGAATCAGAGGTACTGATCCAACAAGAATAAATGTTACAATTAATGGTATTCCACTAAATGATTCAGAAAGTCAAGGNGTTTGGTGGGTAAATATGCCTGACTTTAGTTCTTCTCTTGAAAATATCCAAATTCAAAGAGGAGTTGGNACATCAACAAATGGCTCTTCTGCATTTGGAGCATCTATCAATCTAAAGACAAGTAGTTTTACAAAATCACCTTACTTTGAAACAAACAATACAATTGGTAGTTATTCAACACTNAAAAATAATTTAGTTTTTGGAACAGGACTAATTAAAAATAAATTTTCTTTTGATGGAAGAATTTCTAAAATTTCATCAGATGGATATATTGATAGAGCATCTTCAGACTTAAAATCACTTTTCATACAAGGTTCTTATTTTCTAGAAAAATCTGTATTAAAAGCAATAATGTTTACAGGTCAAGAAATTACTTATCAAGCTTGGAATGGTGTGCCAAAAAAATTTTTAGATTCAAACAGAACATATAATTCTTACACCTATGAAAATGAAATAGATAACTACAAGCAAACTCACTATCAATTACATTATTCAAAAGAATTAAGTCCCTTAACTTATTTTAATTTATCTGCTCATTATACACATGGTGAAGGTTACTATGAGCAAGAAAAATTAAATGAAGAATTTGAAAGTTACGGTCTAGAAAACATCATTTTTGGAAATGATACAATAGATAACACTGATTTGATTAGAAGAAAATGGTTGAACAATGATTTTGGAGGTATTATTTTTTCTCTAAAACATAAATTAGGCAAAATGAATATTAATCTTGGAGGAGGTATCAATCAATACAGCGGACAACACTATGGAAATATTATTTGGGCAGAATACTCAAGCAATTCAGATATAAATCATCAATATTACTGGAATAAAGGAGAGAAATTTGACAGAAATATCTATGCAAAAGGAGAATACAATATTAATTCATCTACAAATTTGTTTGTCGATTTACAAAATAGAAAAATTACTTACTCATTTCAAGGATATGANAATAACGGAAAAATAGGTCAACAGGAAGTAAATCATAATTTCTTTAATCCAAAGTTTGGCTTNTTCCATTCTCTAAATCAAAATCAAGCAATATATGCTTCTTTTTCTGTAGGCAATAAAGAACCTAACCGAAACGACTATATCGAAAGCACTCCAAAATCTCGTCCTAAGCATGAAACTCTATTTGACACTGAATTAGGTTATAAAATTAATTATAATGAAACATTTGTTTTTATTAATCTATACAATATGAAATATCACAATCAATTAGTTTTAACTGGAAGAATAAATGATGTTGGGGCATATACAAGAACAAATATCAACAATTCTTTCAGACAAGGAATTGAAATTGAAACTAAACATAAGTTAAGTAATAAAATTTCTATTTCGGGAAATTTGTCAATTAGTAAAAATAAAATTAAAAAGTTTACTGAATATATTGACAATTGGGACAACTGGGGACAAGACAGTGTAGTTCATGAAAACACAGATTTAGCATTTTCTCCAAATNCCATATTTAATGTTATANCTGAATATAAAATTAGNCCTAAATTTNTTGTAAATTTTTCTAGCAAATATGTTGGAAAACAATATATTGACAACACATCTTCTAATGATAGAATGCTTGATGATTATATGGTACAAAACTTACAATTTACTTATGATTTCAAAACCTCTTTTGTAGAAAAATGCAAAATAAGTTTGAGGATTAATAACATATTTAATAAAGAATATGTAAGTAATGCTTGGGTATATAGTTTTACCTCTAACAATTGGGACCCATCATCAAGTGATCCATATGTGTCAAAAAATAGCAGAAATGGATATGATATGGCAGGATATTTTCCTGAAGCTACAAGAAACTTTTTGCTTGCAATCACTATTAGGATATAATTAATCTCTTTTAGTGCAATTTTACTATTTTTGTTTTTTAAATATTTTANAGTGGAATACAATACTAAAAGAANACCTTTCAAAATCCCTGAATATGGAAGACATGTTCAGAAAATGATTGATCATGCAGTAACGCTCAAAGATAATTCTGAACAACAAAAATGTGTTGATTCGATTATATCCTTTATGGGACAACTTAACCCCCATCTTAGAGATGTCAAGGAATTTACACACAAATTATGGGACCATCTACANATAATGTCNGATTTCCAATTAGACATTAANTCTCCATACGAAAAGCCTGAAATCAAAAAATTAAAAGAAAAACCAAAAAAAATGGACTATCCTAAAAATAAGATTCGTTTTTCTTATTATGGAATTACTATTCAAAAGATGATCAAAAAAGCTATTGAATTGAAAGGTGAGAAACGGGAAATTATGACAGGTATGATAGCCAACCAAATGAAAAAATCATATATTTTATTTAATGAAAGCTCTGTTGACAATAACATTATCAAATCTCATTTAAATCAACTATCTGATGGNAAATTAATCATTGCTAANGATTTTGAATTTATTAGGTCTTCATCAATCAGACAAGGAGGTGGAAATAAAAAATATTCTTACAAAAAGAAAAATCATAAAAAAAAGAAGTAAATGGCAACATTCAAAGTAAAAGGAGGCATCCAGTTAAAAGGAGATTTACAACCTCAAGGAGCAAAAAATGAAGCTTTGCAAATTCTTTGCGCCGTACTATTGACACCAGAAGAAGTGATAATTGAAAATATCCCTAATATTCGAGATGTAAATATATTAATTNATTTACTTAAAGATTTAAATGTTACAGTATCTAAACTCAACGAAAATTCTTATTCTTTTAAGGCAGATAAAATAAATACAGAATATCTATCTTCTAATGAATATAAAAACAAAAGCAGTAAAATTCGTGGATCAATCATGATGATTGGTCCTTTTCTAGGTAGATTTGGAAAAGGATATATTCCAAAACCTGGAGGAGATAAAATTGGAAGAAGAAGATTAGACACTCACTTTATTGGTTTTGAAAAGTTAGGAGCTAACTTTACATATAATAGCAAAGAAGAATTTTACACTGTTTCAGCTAATAACCTTAAAGGAACTGATATGTTACTAGAAGAAGCTTCTGTAACTGGTACCGCAAACATAATAATGACAGCAGTCATGGCTGAAGGGAAAACAACTATTTATAACGCAGCGTGTGAACCTTATCTTCAACAATTAAGTAAAATGCTTAACAGTATGGGAGCAAAAATTTCTGGTGTTGGTTCTAACATGCTACACATTGAAGGAGTAAAATATTTATCTGGATGTACACATAGAATACTACCGGACATGATAGAAATCGGTTCATTTATTGGTTTAGCAGCTATTACTAAATCAGAAATAAACATTAAAAATGTAAGTTATGATGATTTAGGTTTAATACCAACTGTATTTGAAAAGCTTGGTATACAAATTATTAAAAATGGTGATGACTTGTTTACCCCCTCTCAAGAAAACTATACTATCCAATCATTCATTGATGGATCAATTTTAACTATATCAGATGCCCCTTGGCCAGGATTTACTCCAGACTTACTAAGTATTAT
>PBQB01000067.1 GCA_002724895.1 Flavobacteriales bacterium | reverse complement strand
TATAGAGCTAAGAAATTTAACTGGTCATTTTTTACTCCTTCTAATATCGATAACTATAATACAAGTGATTTTAGTAAAAATATTATATCTACTATTGATTTGCATGGGAGAAAAATTCAATCTAATATTAATATTCCATTTATAAAAATATTTGATGATGGGACAGTGGAGAAAAGAATAGTAATTGATTAAATATTAGAAGAGATATAAAATGCTTAAGAAAATAAATAGTTTAGGAGAGTATTTCACTGAATATAAAAAAAGTATAAATGATCCAGAAAAATTTTGGGAAAAACAAGCTAATAGTTTTTGTTGGCAAAAAAAATGGGAAAAAGTGCTTAATTGGGATTTTGAAAAACCTGAAATTAAATGGTTTGAAGGAGGAAAGCTAAATATTACAAATAATTGTTTAGATAGACATTTAAAGAAGAAAAATAAAAAAACTGCAATTAAGTGGATACCAAACAATCCAAAAGAAAAAACAATTGACATTAGTTACAAAGACCTTCATTTAAAGGTTTGTAAATTTTCTAATGTATTAAGAAGTCATCAAATTAAAAAAGGTGATCGAATTTGTATTTATATGCCTATGGTTCCTGAACTTGTAATTGCTATTTTAGCATGCGCAAGAATTGGAGCAATTCATTCTGTTGTATTTGCAGGCTTTTCAGCAAAAGCGCTTGCAGATAGAATTAATGATGCTTCGTGTAATTTATTAATCACTTCTGATGGTAGTTTTAGAGGTGAAAAAATTATACCTCTTAAAGCAATTGCTGATAAAGCAATGCAAAAGACTAATTCAATAAAAAAATGTATTGTTTTAAAAAGAACTAATACTAGAGTTATAATGAAAAAAGGAAGAGATCTTTGGTGGCATAATGAAATACAACACGCAAACTCTGAATCATCATTTGAAGTTATGAATTCTGAAGATCCTTTGTTTATTTTATATACATCTGGATCAACAGGAAAACCAAAAGGAATTCAGCATTCTATTGCAGGCTATATGGTTTATGCTGAATATTCCTTTAGAAATGTTTTTCAATATAACGATGGGGATATATATTGGTGTACAGCTGATATTGGTTGGATTACAGGTCATTCATATATTGTTTATGGCCCGCTTTTAGCAGGGGCAACAACTGTAATGTTTGAAGGAATACCCACATATCCTGATCCAGGCAGGTTTTGGCAAATTGTTCAAGATAACAAGATAAATATATTTTATACTGCACCTACAGCAATTCGTTCACTAGAAGCAAAAGGTAATTCTTTTGTTAGTCCTTATGATTTATCTTCACTAAAAGTTCTAGGAACAGTAGGAGAACCTATTAATGAAGACGCGTGGAAATGGTATTATAAGGAAATTGGTAATGAAAAATGTTCTATTGTTGACACATGGTGGCAAACAGAAACAGGAGGGATAATGATCTCTAATTTAGCTAATGTTACACCTCATAAACCAACTTATGCTACCTTACCACTTCCTGGTATTCAACCTTGTTTAGTTGATCAAAATGGAAATGAAATTAAGCAAGATTCAATAGAAGGTCGCTTATGTATTAAATTCCCATGGCCATCAATTGCGCGAACAATTTTTGGTGATCATGAAAGATATAAAAAAACATATTTTACAGCTTTTAAAAATAAATATTTTACAGGTGATGGTTGTTTTAGAGATAAAAATGGAATGTATAGAATTACAGGAAGAGTAGATGATATTCTTATAGTTTCAGGGCATAATTTAGGAACTGCTGAGATTGAAAGTGCTATTGATGAGCATCCTAAAGTATGTGAAACTGCTATTGTTGGATTTCCACATGATATTAAAGGAAATGGTATATATGCTTTTATTATTTGTCATCATAAATTAGTAAATGAAAATTTAATTAGAGATGAGATTAATGAGTTAGTTTCTAAAACAATTGGTCCAATTGCAAAATTAGATAAAATACAATTTGTAAGTGGATTACCTAAAACAAGGTCAGGTAAAATAATGAGGAGGATTCTTAAAAAAATTGCTCAAGGAGACACTGATAATTTAGGTGACACAAGTACACTATTAGATCCTAAAATAGTGGATGAAATTAAACTGTCATCATTATAGAATTTAAATTAACATTTTTTTAACAAAATCATGGTAATTTCTTCTTAATTTTGCAAATAATTATTTTAAATGAATATTTATCATTTTTATGAGTAATTTATTTGCTTACATCTTTCTATTTAATTTTTTCTTTATTAATCCAATCTTTGCTCAAAATAGGACATGTGGTACTATGGAACATTTAGAATTTTTAAGATCTAATGACCATGAATTAGACAGTAAAATGCAAAAAATAGAAGATGAAATTCAAAACTGGATTACTAATAACTCGAATAATGAATCTCAAAGCATTATTACTATTCCTGTTGTAGTTCATGTTGTTTATTATAATAACTCAGAAAATATTAGTGATCAGCAAATTTTTTCTCAGATCGATATTTTAAATAAGGATTTTAGACGAAATAATTTAGACACTGTAAATACACCAATTGCATTTCAATCAGTTGCTGCAGATTCTGAAATAGAATTTTGTCTAGCAACTCGTGATCCTTTTGGGAACACAACAAATGGAATTACAAGAACATCTACAAGTCAATCTTCTTTTAGTACTAATGACGATGTCAAATATTCATCATCAGGTGGTATTGATGCATGGAATACATCTAAATATTTAAATATTTGGGTTTGTGATTTATCAGGTGGTTTGTTAGGATATGCTCAATTTCCTGGTGGTACAGCAAGTTCAGATGGTGTTGTGTGTGATTATCAATATTTTGGAGATATTGGTACTGCTTCTTCACCATATGATCAAGGAAGAACAACTACTCATGAAGTTGGACACTGGTTAAATCTACGTCACATTTGGGGAGATTCAAATTGTGGAAATGATTTTTGTAGTGATACTCCAGAACATTCAGGATCTAATTATGGCTGTCCATCTTATCCTTCACTTTCAAATTGTAGTGGTAATGGTAATTTTGGTGATATGTTTATGAATTACATGGATTATACTAATGATGCTTGTATGAATCTTTTTACCAATGATCAAAAAAATAGGATGTTAGCTACATTAAATACCGCTCGTGTTGGGCTTACAACTAGCGATGGTTGTTTCGATTCTGATTATGGATGTACTGATTCCCTTGCTTATAATTTTTCTCCTGTTGCAGTAATAGATGATGGTTCATGTTGTTATATTGCTGGTTGTACTAACCCTTTATCTTTTAATTATAATATAAATGCATGTTTTGATGATTCTTCATGTATACCTACCATTTTAGGTTGTACAAACCCAACAGCCTCTAATTTTGATCCAAATGCTAATGTATCAATAGCTTTTGGAGGTCCATCAGATAATTCTTTTGGAACTGGAGGACAATTTAATGGGGATCAATATTTAATATTTGATTCTTTTAAAGAATGTATTATTCGATCAGCCCTTATTTATTCAGAAGCTCAAAACACCATTACATTTGAGCTTAGAGACAATAACTCAAATGTTTTAGACGATACAACTTTAAATGTTGTTCAAGGTCAACAAAGAATTGATTTGAATTTTATTGTTCCTATTGCTTCAGATTTACAGCTAGGTGTNTCTAGTGGTNCTTTGCAAAATGATGGTNTGTTCAGAAATAATGCAAACGCAAATTATCCATATGATATTGGNTCAGCAATATCNATTACCAGATCAAGTGCATCTGGTAATGGAGGTGCTAATGCNTTTAGTTANTTTTATTTTTNTTATGATATTGAATTAGAAGTTCCTTGTTTTAATGCAATACCATATTCATGGGATTGTGATGGTCAAGGAAATTGCTATGATCCTGCAACAGGAAATGGTCAGTATTCTAGCTTAAATTCATGTCAGAACAATTGTATAGCTCCAAGCTGGGATTGTGATGGAAATGTATGTTTTGACCCCGGAACAGGAAATGGACAGTTTAGTTCATTAATTGCATGTGAAAGTGTATGTATAGATGTTTCAAATTTAGATTATGATATAAATAGCTTTAATATTTTTCCTAATCCTTCTAATGGAACTTTTAATATTGTTTTTAATTATGATCTTCCAAAAGAAATTAAAATTTCTATTTCAAATACAATTGGGAAAATTGTCAAACAAGAAAATATAAATTATACTTCTGGAATATTTAATAAAATCATTAATTTAAGTACACATTCTAAAGGAATTTATTTTATAGAAATTAAAATAAATAAGCGTTCTATAAAGAGAAAATTAATTCTTCAATAAATTATTATAAATTGAAAGAATTTTAAACTATTAATAAATGTTTATGGAAAAATACTTAGCTATATTCTCTGCTCTTTCATTTTTATACTATGCTTTAGATTCACTTTACTCTACCAGGATGATTAATGAGTATGTCAGATGGGGGCATGGAAAACAAAGACGTTTAATATCTTTCTTACAAATTTTAGCTAGCCTTGGTCTATTACTGGGTCTTTATTACAAGATTTTATTATCAATTGTTTCTTTTTTTTTAGTTGTAATGATGATAGTTGCTATGACTACTAGAATTAAAGTCAAAGATTCAATTTTAAAAATTTTTCCATCATTTTTTTATATATTAATTAATGCATATATATTTTATAAATCTATAACTATCTATTTGATTTAATGATTTTTTTTGATTACATTTAAAAAAGAAAATTATGTTTTTTTTAATATTGTAATATGAAACAACTAATAACTATATTAGCTTTTACTTTTCCGCTTACAATATTTGCTCAAACATATACTCAAATAACTGATACTGTTTGTGGAGAATATTCTTTCAATGGAGTTGTTTATGATTCTTCAGGAGTTTATTATGACACTTTATTCAGTCAAAATGGTTTTGACAGTATAGTTATTTTAAATTTATCAGTTATTCAAGATAGTTCAGTTTCTTACATAAATTCTTGTGATAGTGTTTCTTGGAACGGGTTGTGGTATTTTAATGATACAGTTGTTACAACTGATGGTTTAATTACATCTAATCAATCAGGTGGTTTGTCAGCTCGATGTAAGACAGATGTTTTAATTATGGTTGATATGTCTGGCTCGACATATGGTCCAACATATCCGCCATGGGTACCTGGATCTCAACCTGGAAATGTTTATTCAGCAGAGACAATGTTTGTCTGGGAATTTATACAAGCTATGTCAGCAGATATGATTGCTGGACATACTCAAGTTGGTGTAATGTTATGGTCTACGGGAGGAGTTACTCAACAAACTCCAGGAACAAATATTTCTGGAAATCAACTTTGGTTAAGTAATGATCCGTTCAATACTGGATGGTATACTAATATTACAAACAATTATCAAGGAGGTGGTACTCCAATGTATTCTTCTTTTAATTCAGGTGTAAATTTTTTAAATGGTGCTGTATTAGATGATATAAATGGTAATCCAAGATCCTCATTAGGAGATAGAACACTTGATCCATTATATAAAAGGGTACATATCTTCGTTACAGATGGAATGGATAATGGTTATCCTTCTGTTGCTTATTCAAATCTTGGATGTACACAACAAGGAAGTGCACCTTCACCACCAGGATCTTTAGCGGCTTTATCAGGTCAGACAACTATTAATTCAAGAGTTATAGGTGTTTATGCAAGTCCTACAGGAGGAAATCCAACTGTTTTTCATGATCTTGAAAGTATTGCATGTGTCCCTTCTGGTGGTTATGTAAATAGTCCAAATATTTTTAATGTGGGAACAAATTATGGGGTTTCTAATCCTCCTGATATAGTTGCTAATACTATTGCTAGTACTACATGTACAGTTCCTCCATCTGGTTGTGATAGTTCTGCAACTGCTATTATAACAATCAATAGTAGTTCAAGCTCTAGTTCTGCAACTGCTTGTAACACTTACACTTGGGATGGGGTTGTTTATACAACATCTGGAGCCTATAGTAATGTATACACAAATGTAGCAGGTTGTGATAGTGTACATACACTTACCTTAACGATTAACAATGCAAATACAGGGACATCATCAGCTACAGCATGTGATAGTTATACTTGGGATGGAGTTATATACACAACAAGTGGAGTGTATAGTAAT
>PBQB01000066.1 GCA_002724895.1 Flavobacteriales bacterium | reverse complement strand
CATTAATTAAAACAGGTGTTGTAGCATCTAAATAAGATCTAGAAATAGATGTAAAAACATTATAAAAACTAATACAAAAAACTAAAATAATTATGTAATAAAAATTTTCTTTTAATAAATTATCAGCATTTAATATATCAAATATCTGACTTTTAAAGAGGGAAAATAATAATACAAAAATAATAAAACCTAAAAAAGGTAAGACAAAGCTCATTAAATATAATTGACCTTTTTGATTAATAGAGGGAAAAAATCTTAAAAAAATTTGAGGTGTACTAAGAGAGGTAAATGCTGAAATAATAACCCCGTAAGCAATAATAATTTGAATTAATCCAAAATATTCTGGGTTATCATGAAAAGCATTAGGATAAATAATAACAGTATTTAAAGCACCTATAATCATCCCAATGTAAAAACTAAGTGAATTTTTTATGCTTTGATTTCTAACTATTCCCATTTATATCTTATTTAATAAATCTGATAATTTCATTGTAAGTTCCTTTCTTGTAAAATTAAGCATACTTTTTTGTGCGAATTTTATTTTATTTTCAAAAAGATTGATAATTTCTTCTTTAATATTTTTTTCATTTTCATAATTAAAATATAGACCTGTATTAGTTAATTTTAGAAGGTTTTTTACATCACTTTGTTTTGGTCCAAATGCTAAAATAGGATTTTTTGTAGCAAAATATTCAAATAATTTTCCAGGATAGTTTCCTTTACCGCTTTGAGAATTAAATAATAATAATAATAAAACAGAAGTACTAAAATATTCTTTAATTACTTGCTTGTGGGTTAGGTTTCCAAGATGAACTAATTTATCTTTAAGAAACGGAAAGCTTTTAATTGAAGTAATTATATTGTTATCAATATTTCCTGATAAACGAATTTCTAAATTTGAATTAAATTTTACATTTTCTTCACACAATTCATTTAAAATTTTCCATAACAATTTTGGATTTCTAATTTTATTTAACAATCCATAATGACCTATAATAAATTTATCTGATTTTATCAATTTACAATTTTTGAAGTCACTCTCATCATAACCATTTGTTATTAACTCAACATGATTAGCTCCTTTTAAAATTAAATTATCACGCCAGGTTTCACTCACAGCAATTATGGCATTTGATTTTTTTAGAACTTCGGTTTCAAGTTTTTGGTTTTTATTTTGTGCATAATTAGAAAGATGAAAAGAATCAAGTAAATCAATATCACTCCATGGGTCTCGAAAGTCTGCAATCCACTTAATTTTTGGCATAGTTGATTTTAAACCTAATCCAATAAGATGCATTGAATGAGGTGGTCCAGTAGTAATAATATGATTAATATTATTATTTTTTATTTTCTTTTTTAGATATTTAATAGACGGACTTACCCAATATTTCTTAGGATCAGGTATAAATATATTTCCTCTAATCCAGTTTAAAAATTTATCTTTGAAATTTCTATTGTTTACTATTCCAGAACTTTGATTTTCATTTTGATTTCCAAATAAAAAATCTTTTATCTTGTAAGGTTCCCATATATTAGTCTTCCAAACATTAATATCTTCTGGTATATCATCTAATAAATCTTTATCAAATATTTCTATATAGGGATTTTTTGGAGTATATATTATTGGTTTCCAATTATAATCTTGTAAATACTTGACAAATTTTAACCATCTCTGAACTCCTGAACCTCCAAATGGCGGCCAGTAATAAGTAATAATAAGAACTTTTTTCATTAAGATTTAAATTCATTATATGAAACGAACGAAAAAAGTATTAACAATAATATTGAAGATATTAATGAAATTGATTCTCCAATCTGATAGACTGAAGGTTCAAACTTAAATTCAATAATATTATTTCCTGATGGGATTTGCAAACCTCTTAAAACATAATTTGTTCTAAAATGATTCACCAAATTCCCATTTATATAAGCATTCCATCCTCTATTATAGTATATTTCTGAAAATACAGCTATACCATTTAAATCTGAACTTGATTGATATTTTAAATAATTAGGCTTATACTCTAATAAATTAACATTTGAATTTTCTTTATTTAAATTATTTGCATTTAATTCATTCGAATATCTTTTATCTACGATACAAGTATTAGTGGTATTAATGTTATTCAATTCCATTAATTCTTGATCTGCATTTTCTACTATTATAACGTTATCTATAAACCAAGCATTTCCTAGCGCACCAGGATTTCTTTTTACATCACCGCTTTGAGTAATAATGTATTTTGTGTTTAACATATTAATTACATTCATATTTCCTTGAGAAATATGGGCTTCAATGAGTTCTTGATACCTTTTTAACTTAGCTCCATGATAACCACCGATAGATTTGTGAAAATAAGAAGTGCTAGCATCATTAAATGTACTAACGCTCCTATTAAAAACTCTAAAATTAGGATCTTTATCTTTTAATATTTTGAGATCTGCCTGACTTGGTTTATATGGGTTCTCAATTTTAGATTTTCTAACAAAATTATCCTCATTTAAATAACGCTTGTTAACAGGCCACATATCCATTAGGATTAGAGAACCTAAAATTAAAATTAAATGATTAAGTTTTATTTTCTTTCTAATATAAATCCACAATGTTACAAATGTTAAAAAAATAAAAATTAATGAGCGCCAAGCATCAGAGCTTAAAAGTGTTTGTCTATCAGCTTGCAAAGCTTCTATTGGCCAACCATTCTTTTCTAAACTAACATCTTGAATGCTTTCAAAATTAAAGAAAAGAGAAGACATCAATGCAAATACAAGAGTAACACCACCAGAAATATAAAATGTCTTTTTTAAGTATTTTTCTTTAGAAAAAATTTCAGTATCATTTTGAATAAACTTACTTATTCCTATAAAAGCCAATAATGGAATAGTAAATTCTGCTATAATAAGTATCATAGAAACTGCTCTAAATTTATTATATCCTGGAAAAAAATCTAAAAAAAGTTCAGTTAATGGCATGAAATTTTTTCCCCATGCTAACATAATTGACATAATTGTAGCTAATAATAACCATGATCTAATTGTAGACTTTACAAGAAAAATAGATAATATAAACAAAAACATAACTACCGCCCCAACGTACGTTGGACCAGAGGTAAATGGTTGTTCGCCCCAATATAGAGGCAAGGATTTTATTAATTTTCTTGCATTAGGTGCTCTTTTAATAGCTTGATATGTTTCAGAATCAGTACTTAGTTCACCTTGAGAGGCACCTCCATATAAATTTGGAATTAAAAAAGTAAATGTTTCTGCAATTCCATAACTCCAAGCAGTAGCATAATCTTTATCNAGTCCTGAAGTTTTATTATCTAAATTTGATGTCAACTCTGATTTTCCTCTTGTACTATCTTTACCATATTCATATGTAGNGTATAATCTTGTAAATGATGTTCCTGCAGCTAACAAACCAATTAAAATTAATAAGGAAGAACGTTTAAAAAAATCTGACAAATTATTTTTCTTTAAATCACTATAAAATTGAAAAATAGCTAATAAAAATAATAACAAGACCAAATAATATGTGATTTGTAGATGATTTGAAAAAATTTGTAGAGAAGCTGCAATTCCAGTTAAGACAGAACCTAGTAACATTTTTCCTCTATATGTATAAAGCACTCCAGCTACTACCATTGGTAAATAAGCTATAGCATGAGCTTTAGTCATATGTCCAGCTTCAATAATTATAAAAAAATATGATGAAAATGCAAATGCAAATGCACCAATAGTAGAAATCCTATAATCTATCTTTAAAGATAATAACAGAATGTAAAAACCTAACAAATATAAAAAAAGTATATTNGCTGGTCTAGGCAATCCTAACATTAAAGTCTTATCTAGATATTGCATTAAGTTAGATTTAAATCTTGTTGAAATTTGATAAGCAGGCATTCCAGAAAACATTGAGTTAGTCCAGAGAGCCTCCTCTCCTGTACTTTTCCTATAATCTACAACCTCTTTACTCATTCCTTGCCAGTTTTTNATATCTGCCATCTCTAATCTTTTCCCCTCTAGTAATGGGGAAAAATAAGTAAAAGAAATACCTATAAATAATAAAACAACTATAATGTGATTCTTAAAATTTTCTAAAAGTTTCATAAACTATTCAATTTCTTCATAATCAACGTACTCACCTAAATTCTTATCATTTTTAATTTTAGACTTATTTTTTTTTTCAATTGANACTTCCCCTTCTCTTTTTGACTCTTTTCTTNGATGATATTTGTATTGACTATTNAACTGTTTTTGCATTTTAGATATAAATCTTTTAATTAAAAAAGGGGCAAATATTCTAAACAAATATTTAATTAAAAAATAAGTCAATAATATGATGGCTAATACTTTCAAACTATCTACTAAGATATAAATTTCTTTCTGAATATACTTTTGTAAAATAATCATCATTTAAATCATCAATAAAATAAATTGATTCTCCAGTAGATTTCATTTCTGGACCAAGCTCTTTATTAACATTAGGAAATTTATTAAATGAAAAGACAGGAACTTTAATTGCAAATCCTTTTTTAGTTGGATTAAATTGAAAATCTGTAACTTTATTTTTACCAATCATTACCTTAGTTGCATAATTAACATATGGCTCATTATATGCTTTTGCAATAAATGGTACTGTTCTTGATGCTCTAGGATTTGCNTCAATNACATAAACGATTTCATCTTTAATTGCAAATTGAATATTTATTAATCCAACAGTNTCTAAAGCAACTGCAATTTTNTTAGTTATATTAATCATTTGATTTCTAACNTTATCACTTAANTCAAAAGTTGGTAAAACTGCATATGAATCACCTGAGTGGATACCACAAGGCTCAATATGTTCCATCATTCCTATAATATGAACATTTTTTCCATCACATATGGCATCAGCTTCGGCTTCAATGGCTTTATCTAGATAATGATCTAATAAAACTCTATTTCCAGGAATATCTTTTAGCAAATCTACAATATGATGTTCAAGCTCCTCTTCATTAATAACAATCTTCATACCTTGACCGCCTAAAACATATGATGGTCTTACTAAAATGGGGAAATTTAAATCTTTAGATATTTCCAGAGCTTCCTCTGCTGTTTCGGCAACAGCAAACTTAGGGTAAGGGATATTATTTTTCTCTAAAAGTTCAGAAAACCTTCCTCTATCCTCAGCTATATCTAAAGCTTGGAATGAAGTTCCCATAATTTTTACATTATACCTATCTAACTTTTCAGCTAATTTTAATGCAGTTTGTCCACCAAGTTGTACAATTACTCCAACCGGTTTTTCATGTTGGATAATATCATAAATATGTTCCCAAAAAACTGGTTCAAAATATAGTTTATCAGCAGTATCAAAATCTGTGGATACTGTTTCTGGATTACAATTAATCATTATAGTTTCGTATCCAGATTCTTTTGCTGACAAAACTCCATGAACACATGAATAATCAAATTCAATCCCTTGTCCAATTCTATTTGGTCCAGAACCTAAAACAATTATCTTCTTTCTATCAGTAACTTTACTTTCATTTTCTGCATAAATTATACCATTTTGTTCTTTTGGCATTTCAAAAGTAGAATAATAATAAGGAGTTTTAGCTTTAAATTCTGCAGCACAAGTATCAACCAATTTATATACTCTCTTAATATTTTCATTATTACGTTTATCATAAACCTGACTTTCTAAACATCCTACAAGAAATGCAATTTGCCTATCAGCATACCCTTTCATTTTAGCCTCTAATAATAAATCTGCAGGTAAAGTGTCAATTGTAAATTTTTCAATTTCCTTTTCAAGAACTACCAACTCCTCAATTTGATTTAAAAACCAGTAATCAATTTTAGTTATTTCATATATTTTTTTAATAGGAATACCTATTCTAAATGCATCATATACTCTAAAAATTCTATCTCCACTAGCATGTTTTAACTCGTGTAAAATTACATCTTGATCTGTTTTTCCTTTTCCATCAGCACCTAATCCATTTCTTCCAATTTCTAAAGATTGACATGCTTTTTGCAAGGCTTCTTGAAAAGAACGTCCTATAGCCAT
>PBQB01000065.1 GCA_002724895.1 Flavobacteriales bacterium | reverse complement strand
TCTAACTTTTCTACAAATTCAGTAATAACTGCATCTAGAAAAAAGACCATAGTTTCTACAGCATCAGTGTCCTTCCACTTATCATAGTGTAAAACATTTAGTGAAGAAAGACAACAAACAAATGACCAATCATCATTAGAAGGAAGCATGATCTCTGTGCAAAGATTACTAGCGTTTATACTGTAATTATTTTTTTTATAGACTTCTGGAGCTCCGTTATTTGCATTATCTTTAAAAAATATGTATGGATAGCCTATCTCTCCTCTTCTTTGAAGAACTTTTGCCCAAATAGTGCGCTTCTCTACGTCTCCATCTATCATTTTTTGAAGCCAATCATTAGTTACAGAAACACCATGAGTTAATTCTTGAATTGGATTTCCTTCTGTTCCAATATCTAAAAACTCAGATATATCACTGTGCTCAACAGGTAAATAAGGGGAGAATCTTCCTCTACGAACAGATCCTTGACTCACAACATCAACCATTGTTTCAAACAACTGCATAATGTGAACTGACCCGGAAGCCTCTCCATTGTTTTTAACACTGGCTCCTCTATGTCTAATATTTCCAAAATATCCAGATGTCCCACCACCTAATTTTGACATCATTCCTACTTCAGATTGAGTATACAAAATATTCCCCATATCATCAGCAATNTTAGACCCAAAACAACTAATTGGNAAACCTCTTTTTTTTCCAAAATTAGACCAAACAGGAGATGANAANGAAAAAAATCCTNGCTTCATGTAGTTAAAAAACTTATCGCTAAAACCNTTGATTCCTAAAATTTTTTCNGCTCTATCGGAGATNTCTNTTATTCTAGTTTCAGGAGTTATTCCTTGAGGAACATAGCCTGCAGCTAGAAAATTCCTNCTATGCTCTGTTAACCATTCAAATCCAGTTTCTTTTGTTTTTGAACTATCAGTTGCATTTTTTCTTGCGTTTAATAAATAATCATAGTTTGAAGATTTTTTTTCTCTTCTTGTTTTTGCGTTTGTGTTTTCTTCTGTTTTGTGCATATCTTAAAATAAATCTTCAGCAGTTATACTTTGTGTTTTTTTACTGTAATTAATTGATCTTTTAACAAAAAAGTCGACGTGTTTTGTTCCTATAATTTCATCATTAAACCATTCTGTTTCATTAAGCAGTTCCTGTTCTGTTTCAAAGATTTTTTTGACACCAATACTTTCAAGTGATCTGTTAAAGCGATCTTTTATAAATTCTTTAANTTGATTCTTTGGAAGAAAATCTAACTCTCCTTTTTCAAAAATCCAGTCAATAATCGCGCTTTCTGCTTCATATGCAGATTTACACATGTTTTGTATTTTAAAATCATATTTAATNTCGAACCATTCTGGNTTTTCGTTTCTAATTATTTTGATTAGATCTATACCAAAGTCTCCATGAATTTGTTCCTCTTTGGAGGTTGCTTCTACGACATTAGAAANACCTTTTAACATGTTTTTGTGTTTGTTAAAAGCCATAATTATTAAGAACTGCGAAAACAATGATACGTGTTCAATGAATANTGAAAATAAAAGGATAGATTCTGAATATTCTCTGTCGTTTTCACTTTTTGAATTATTTAGAGCAGCATCAAGATATCTAACTCGTTTCATTATGACAGGATTTTTTTTCAAGTTTTCAAATTCACTATTTAATCCTAAAATTTCTAAAAGATGAGAATATGCGTCTGTATGCCGAACTTCGCTTTCAGCAAAAGTAGAGCCAACAGCACCAACTTCTGGTTTAGGTATTTTATGGTAAATATCACCCCAAAAACTTTTTACTGCTACTTCGATTTGCGAAATAGCTAGCATGGCGTTTTTAATTGCACTTCTTTCTATGTCTGAAAGGTGAGTTTTAAAGTCTTGTATGTCACTTGTAAAATTAAACTCTGTATGAATCCAGTAGGAATGTCTAATTGCGGGAACATATTCATAAAGCTCTGGGTATTCAAAGGGTTTTAGGGACATTTTTCGTTCGAATATATTTCTTTGTCTTTTTTTCGCTTGTATGTTTCTATATAGGATATACGCTTTAGCAACATTTAAAAACTTGCTTGTCATTAAGTTCTGTTCAACTAAATCTTGAATTTCCTCTACATTTGGCACGTAATTAGGAATATCTCTTTTTCTCTTTAATAAATCATTGTAAACTTGTTGAGCAATANTTTTAGCATCATTTGGATTTCCATTTTTGACAGATATCATAGCTTTGAGAATAGCCTCTGAAATCTTTTCAATTTGAAAAGGTCTTTTGGTATGGTTTCTTTTAAAAATTTCTTGAATCTGCATATTTAAAAATTTAAAGTATAATTAAAAAAACTAATTTACAACTAAACAAGACTATCAGGCAATACCGCTTAAATCTTTTTCAACAATCAAATGCTAACAAAAAACAGTTTTAATTAACAAAGTTGGGTTTTCCTAATAATAAAAAGTGTTAAAAAACGACTTCGTTAATAATATTAGAAAATCGATTGAAAACAACAGCACAAATATTTAATTTATAATTTAAATGTCCAATTTTGAGTTAAAAAAAAACTAAAATATTTATCAACTTTAATTGTTAAAAAAAAAAAGAAATTATTTAAAGAATTTTAATTAAAATTTGTGTATAGTGAGACACTTGTATAACGTATTTAATTAAATAAAATTAGTTATAATACTATTAAATAGTATCTTTCCATCTTGATTATTTAATTCCGNATCAGATGCTCTTTCTGGATGTGGCATCATGCCAAAAACATTTCTTTCAATGTTGCATATACCAGCTATATTTAATATTGATCCATTAGGNTTTGACTCTTCTGTAATATATCCTTTCTGATCGCAATAGTTAAATAAAATTTGATCATTTTCAACTAACTCATTAATTGTTTTTTGGTTAGCATAATACCTTCCTTCACCATGAGCAATTGGAATTTTAATAGGGTCGGTTGAATATAAATTCGTTATTAATGTATTTGAACTGGAAACCTTTAGGTAAATATTTTTACAGATAAATTTATGTGATGTGTTATGAAGTAGTGCACCCGGTAAAAGTTGTGATTCAGTTAAAATTTGAAAGCCATTACAAATCCCTAAGACGTACCCTCCTGAATTTGCAAATCCAATGATTTGATTCATAATAGGGGAAAACTTTGCAATAGCTCCAGAACGCAAGTAATCTCCATAAGAAAATCCTCCGGGTATTACAATAAAGTCAACACCTTGCAAATCGGTTTCTTTATGCCACAATTTAACAACATTTTGTTTAAATATATTTTTTAGTACATAAAAAATATCCATGTCACAGTTAGAACCAGGAAATATTACTACACCAAATTTCATCTTTTCATATTGTGATACAAATTTACATAATTATATAATATAGTACTTACAAATTATAGAAGATAAAAGAAATAAATAAAACAAAACATTTGCTGTTTTTCTGAATTTTGAATGAATAAAGTAGTTGCTAAAAATTATACTAAGAGGCGTTATTAAAAAATAATAATCATGCTTATCACCTAAAAGAAAAAGTATACAACTAAATAAAAAATAAAAAACAATAATAATTAATGATTTTCTAGATCGGATACTCTTTTTNTATAGCCATTTAAAAACTTCTAGCAAAGAAATTAAAGAAATAGCACAAACAGTTATAATCCAAAACAAAGTTGCTAAAGAAATATTATTTAGACTATTTGATGAAGGTGGATTAAATGNATTAAATGTAGGTCCTTTAAACACTGAGTCTGTCATAAAACACCAAACATAATAAAACAGATAAGGAATAATAAAACCTAAAAATGAAATAAAAACAGATCGGGATTTAAGATTTTCAAAATTAACCCCGCAAATCAAAATTAATATTAATAAAATTAAAATGTTTGAATGAAATAATGATATGCAAGAGATAATAAATGTTGCGTTAAAAAAATTAGATAATGGAAAATCTTTTTGATAACTTGAAAACAAATAATTAACAAAGAAAAGGAGAGAAAAATTGATAATTAAATTTGCTAAAGAATTATCGTATGGGGCGCTTAAAAGAACATAGCAACAAGCTAAAACAATACTGTCTTTTTTTATAATATTTTTTTCATAGATTAAATTATTAAGTCCCAAAGCATTAAAATAAATAATACTACCACATGTGATTAAAGTTAATAAATTTTTTGTCAGATTTTGTAAGTCACTGTTATTTATAAGAGATTCACCTATTGGTAAGCAAAAAAATAAAAAGCACAATACTGTAAAAAAAACAATTATTTTTGGCTTTGGATTTATTAAATGTTGGAGAATCATAGTTTTTAAAAAAAGTTTAAATTTGAAGCAAAAAACAAATTAAAAATGATGACTAAATTTTGGACTACATTAGGAGATATTTTTGGATTGTCCTTTAACATTATTGATTTTATTGGTAACAAAATGAATTATATATACATTGGTATTATATTTATTTTTTTAGTTGTTTGGACCATCATAATGTTTAGGCATAAAAGAAATAATGAAGAGCATGCTCCTTTATAAATCAAACCCAATATCTTTTCGGAAATACATGTTTTTGTAATTGATTTTCTCAATATTGTTGTATGCTTTTTTTAGTGCATTTTCTTTGTCCTTACCGTATGTAGTCACACTAAGCACTCTTCCACCATTGGTAATAATCTGACCATGCTCATTTACTTTTGTTCCCGCATGGAAAATAATACAGTCTTCTGTTAGATCTAAGCCAGAAATTAACTCCCCTTTTTTATATTTTTTTGGATATCCTCCTGAAACAAGCATAATTGTTGTTGCAATATTTTTAGAAATAACTAGGTCTACTTCACTGAAAGTGTCATTACCTATACTATTAAGTAAATTTAGAAAATCTGATTGAATTCTTGGAATAACAACTTCTGTTTCCGGGTCCCCCATACGAACATTATATTCGATGACTTTTGGTTCTCCGTTTACATTAATTAGTCCGAAAAACAAAAAACCTTTATATTCTATGTTTTCTGATTTAAGACCAAGCATTGTTGGTTTAATTATTTCTCTTTCCACTTTTTCCATATAAAATCTATCTGCAAAATTAACAGGGGAGATAGCCCCCATACCTCCTGTATTTAATCCTGTATTACCCTCTCCTATTTGTTTGTAGTCTTTAGCAGAAGGTAAAATTTTATAAGACTTTCCATCAGTAATTATAAATACAGATAACTCAGTTCCGTCTAAAAATTCTTCAATTACTACTTTTTTTGAAGCCTCTCCAAACTTCGCATTTGTGAGCATTTCAAATAATTCTTTTTTAGCATCATTTAAATTTTCACAAATTACGACACCTTTTCCTGCAGCTAAGCCATCGGCTTTTAATACATATGGAGGCGTCAAAGATTCTAAAAACTTATANCCAGATTTCAAAGAAAGCTTGTCAAATGTTTTGTATTGAGCTGTAGGTATATTATATCGGGACATAAATTCTTTAGCATAATCTTTACTCCCTTCTAGTTTTGCTCCTTTTTTAGAAGGGCCAATTAAAAGAACATTTTCCAACTCAGGATCAGAACTAAAAAAATCTGCAATGCCATTAACTAGTGGGTCTTCTGGACCAACAACAACTAAAGTTATTTGTTCTTTTAAAACAAATTTTTTGATTGAGTTGAAATCAAGTATGTTAAGTTTAATATTCGAGCCAATATTTTTTGTTCCTGCATTTCCAGGAGCAAAGAAAATTTTGTTACAAGAACTACTATTTGATATTTTCCATCCTATTGCATGCTCTCTTCCTCCAGAGCCAAGTATAAGTATGTTCATTGATAATTTATTATATAGTTAATATTTCTTTTGTCATTGTAATATCATGAGCAACTTGTTGAACATCATCGTTTTCTTCCAACAAATCTAATAATTTAAAGACGTCTTTAGCTTGATCTAAAGATATTGTTTTAGTGGCTTTTGGAATCCTTCGTATTTCAGTTTTTAATATTTCAACATTTAGTGTTTCTAATCTAGANGAAATAATATTAAAATCAGAAAAAGCACTGTAAATAAAAACTTCATTTTGGTCAACATGTAAATNTTCAAGACCATAGTCAATAAGATCCATTTCCAAATCATCAAGAGAAATTTCTAGCTTTTGAGAATTTAATATAAAAACACCTTTTCTTTCAAAAATAAATTCTAATGAACCATTTTTTCCTAAACTACCATTACATTTATTAAAATATGATCTTACATCTGCAACAGTACGATTATTATTATCTGTTGCACAGTCTATAAAAATAGCAATTCCATGTGGAGCATAACCTTCTAATGTTATTTCTTCATAGTTTTTAGTGTCCTTATCACTGGCCTTTTTTATAGCTCTTAAAACATTTTCTTTTGGCATATTAGCTGTCTTAGCATTTTGCATTACTTGTCTTAATTTGGAATTAGTTTGCGGATCTGCACCTCCTTCTTTTACAGCAATAACAATATCTTTTCCAATTCGAGTAAATGCTTTTGACATTTGAGACCATCTCTTTAATTTTCTTGTTTTTCTAAATTCAAATGCTCTTCCCATAATTAGTCATTAAGTTTTAAAACAGATAAAAATGCAGTTTGTGGAATTTCAACATTTCCAACCTGCTTCATTCTTTTCTTACCCTTTTTTTGTTTTTCAAGAAGTTTTCTTTTTCTTGTAATATCTCCCCCATAACATTTTGCAGTAACGTCTTTTCTTAAAGCCTTAACTGTTTCTCTAGAAATAATTTTTGACCCAATTGCCGACTGAATAGCAATATCAAATTGCTGTCTAGGGATTAACTCTTTTAACTTAGAACACAGTTTTTTTCCTAGTGTATAAGAATTAGTTTTATGAACAAGTGCAGATAATGAGTCAACAATATCTCCGTTTAATAGTATGTCCAGTTTTGCTAGAGTTGCAGGTCGATATTTAATAGGGGTATAATCAAAAGATGCGTATCCTTTTGATACTGATTTTAATTTATCATAAAAATCAAATACAATTTCACCTAAAGGAATTTCAAAAATCAGCTCTACNCGGTCAGTAGTTAAATAAAATTGATTTTTCATTTCTCCTCNTTTAGAAATGCATAGATTCATTATAGGTCCAATAAAGTCAGATTTTGTAATAATTTGAGCTCTAATATATGGTTCTTCAACACTTTCAAGGGTGCTAGGATCAGGGTAATCAGAGGGGTTATGAATAATTAACTTTTTTCCTGATTTAGCGATAGCATAATATGAAACATTAGGAACAGTTGTAATAACGGTCATATTAAATTCTCTTTCTAATCGTTCTTGTATAATCTCCATATGTAGCATTCCTAAAAAACCACATCTAAAGCCAAAACCAAGAGCTGCAGAAGATTCAGTTTCGTATGTTAAAGAAGCATCATTTAATTGAAGTTTTTCCATCGAANTTCTAAGCTCCTCAAAGTCATCTGTATCAACAGGATAAATTCCTGCAAACACCATTGGTTTGACTTCTTCAAAACCCTGTACAGCGTTACTTGCTCCATTATTTGATGAAGTAATTGTATCACCAACCTTAACTTCTTTAGCATCTTTTATTCCTGAGATAATATAACCAACTTCTCCAGCAANAAGCTCATTTTTTGCATGTTTTTTTAATNGTAAAACNCCTATTTCATCAGCGTTATATTTCATTTGAGTTGCCATAAACTTCACTTCTTCCCCTTTTTTTATTTTGCCATTTACAACTTTAAAGTAAGCTTCGATACCACGAAAAGGATTGTANACAGAATCAAAAATCATAGCTTGTAATGGTGCTTCAACATTACCAGTGGGGGCAGGAACATTATCAATAATTGATGTTAAAATTTCTTTTATTCCTTCTCCAGTTTTTCCACTTGCACAAATTATATCATCTATTTTACAGTCAATTAAGTTAACAATTTGATCTTTTACAATTTCTGGTTCAGCTGAAGGTAAATCAATTTTATTTATGATAGGAATAATTTCTAATTCATGTTCTAAAGCAAGGTATAAATTAGAAATTGTTTGAGCCTGAATACCCTGAGCAGCATCAACAATTAATAGAGCCCCTTCACACGCAGCAATAGATCGAGAAACTTCATAGGAAAAATCAACATGTCCAGGGGTATCAATTAGGTTTAAAATATAATCTGTTTCATAATATTTATATTGCATTTGAATCGCATGACTTTTTATAGTAATACCACGTTCTTTTTCCAATTCCATATCATCTAGAACTTGATCTTCTAATTCTCGTTCGCTAATTGCTCCAGTAAATTCTAATAACCTGTCAGCTAAAGTTGATTTACCATGATCAATGTGAGCGATAATACAAAAATTTCTAATGTTTTTCATAGAGAATGCTAAAATACAAGATTCTTAAAAAATGGAAAATTAAGAATTAACAAAAAAAAGATTTTTATTTTTGCTGTATGAATAAAAAGCCTCATGTTCAAAGAAAAAGACATGTTGCCAAAGCAATAACTTGGCGATTAATCGGCACACTTGATACTTGGTTAATCAGCTGGGTTCTATTAACTTACATTGGTGAGGTCAGTTTTTTTACTGTAAAATTTTCTAAAGAAGTAGCTGATAAAGCGACATATGCAGCAACATACATAGCAACATTAGAATTGATTTCAAAAACAGGTTTATATTATTTTCATGAAAGAGTATGGTATAATATTTCTTGGGCAAAACAAGAACAACAGATTAGACATATTATTAAAACAATAAGCTGGAGGCTTATAGGGGCTTTAGACACTATACTTCTAGTTTTTATAGTTTTCTATTTTATGTTTCCAACTACAGAAGGAGCATCCACAGTAGCATTATCTATGTTTTCTATAGAAATTATAACAAAAATGTTTTTATATTATTTTCATGAGAGAGTATGGTTTATATCAAATTTTGGAGTTATAAAAAATAAAGATTGACGCTTTAAACATCGTTTGATAATAATTCATTTTCTTCATCTATTTCCCACTGGTATTTTTTTCTTTTAGGGCCATCTTCCCTAAATAGAATAGAGATAACAAGTCCAGTGATAAAACCAGATAGATGACCTTCCCAAGAACTAAATTTATTTATTGGAAATAATCCCCATATCATTGACCCATACAAAAATAATACTACTAGAGAAATTGCAGTGAGAGGTGGGTTTTTTCTAATTATACCGCTAAAAAAAAGAAATGATGCAAGAGAATATATTATGCCACTTGCTCCAATATGAAACGATTGGCGCCCAATCATCCACAACAAAACACCAGAAAAAATAAATAGTAAAAAGAAAATTCGGTAAGCAATTTTTTTATAAGAATAAAATAAAAGTGTTCCTAAAACAAGTATTGGATAACTATTATTTATTAAATGTGACCAGTCTTTATGAATAAAAGGAGATAAAAAAATACCTTTTAAACCAATATAAGTTTTTGGTAAAACACCAAGCTTTATAAATGAAATGTTAAAAACAAATTGAAAAAGATGGGTTGTCCACATAATTAGCAAAAACATCATTGGAACAAATAATATTTTGAAAAGATTTTTTGTTTTTTTTCGTTTCATGTATTTAATAAAATTAAAATAACTATTTTGTTATTAAATGACTTAAAGTATTACCTTTACTAAAATATGAAAAATAAAAAATTATTTCTTTTAGATGCCTATGCACTTATTTACAGAGCATATTTTGCATTTATTAATAATCCAAGGATTAGTTCTAATGGACTAAATACTTCTGCAGTTTTTGGATTTACTAATTCTTTATTAGAAATTATTAAGAAAGAAAATCCGACTCATTTAGCTGTTGTTTTTGATACAAAAGAAGCTACAGAGAGACATATTATTTACCCAGAATATAAGGCGCAAAGAGAGGCTATGCCAGAGGGAATAAGAGAAGCCCTTCCTTATATAGACAGATTACTAGAGGCGTTTAATGTGCCCAAAATATTTAAAAATGGCTTTGAAGCAGATGATGTTATTGGTACAATAGCTAAGAAAGCAGAAAAAGAAGGTTTTCAAGTATTCATGATGACCCCAGATAAAGATTTTGCTCAATTAGTTTCTGAAAATATTTTTATCTATAAGCCAGCATCTAAATGGCAAAGAGCATCTATTTTAGGAAAAAGAGAAGTTTTAGATAAATTTAAAATAGAAAAAATAGAGCAGGTAATTGATTTTTTAGCTATGACTGGTGATGCGGCAGATAATATTCCTGGGATAAAAGGAGTTGGAGAAAAAACAGCGCAAAAGTTTATAAATGATTTTGGTTCTGTTGAAGGCTTATACGAAAATCTAGATAAAGTAAAGGGAAAAATTAAAGTTAAGATAGAAGAGTCAAAAGAAATTGGACTGCTTTCGAAAAAATTAGTTACAATAATTACAGATGTTCCATTGTCATTTAAAACAGAAGATATGACGATTAAAGAAATGGATGTCGATAAGGTTACTAAATTATTTAAAGAGTTAGAATTTAGAACAATTTTAAATAAAATTATCAAAAAAAATGAGGCCATGAAAATTAATAACTTGAATAAAGAAGAGTTATTAAAAGAAACAGATTTTCAAATGAGCTTATTTAGTGAAAAGAAAGAAATTAATATTTTAAAAGAGGATAATTATACAATAGTTAAAGAAAAAAATAACATTTTAAAGTGCATTAATGAAATTTTTGAAGCTAAACAATATTCAATTTACTTGCCTCATTATAAAAATATAAAACAGAATGATAAACTTTATGGTTTTGCTATTACAGTAAATAAAAAAAATTATTTCATTTTAAATATATTGGATAATCTTAAAATGTTTAAGGAAGTTTTTGAAAGCAACGAAATAGTAAAATTTGGATATGATATTAAGAGGATATTAAAATATTTTTCCAAAATCAACATCAATATTTGTGGAGATTTGTTTGATACACAAATAGCACATTATTTATTATATCCTGAAAAAAGACATGATTTAGAGGTGTTAGCAGAAAACTATTTAAATATCAATTTTCAAAACGAGAATGATGTTTTTCATAAAGAAAAGCTAACTGATCAATCAATAAATATAGTTGCAAGTTATGCTATTCAAAGAGCAAAAATAATTTTAGATCTTTCAAGTATTTTAGAAAAAGAGTTAAATAAGACAAATCTTGGTAGATTATTTTATGATATTGAAATGCCGCTTGTAAAGGTGTTGTCAGAGATGGAGTCAGAAGGGATAAAATTGGATGTGAAGAATTTAAATAAATATCGTTTAGAACTTGAAAATGAGATTGATGAAATAGAAAAAAGAATATACAATTTAGCAACTGTTAAATTTAACATATCTTCTCCTAAACAACTTGGAGATATTTTATTTAACCAATTACAATTATCAAAAAAACCAAAAAAAACTAAATCAGGACAATTTTCAACATCAGAAGAAATATTGCTTAAGCTCAAGTCAAAACACCCAATCATTGATGAAATATTAGACTATAGGTCAATAACAAAATTATTATCAACATACGTTGTGGCCTTGCCACAATTGGTTAGTTCAGAAACTAAAAAAATCCATACAACTTTTAATCAAACAGTAGTTGCAACAGGTAGGCTTTCTTCAACAAAACCAAATATTCAAAATATACCTATTCGTACAACAAAAGGAATGAAAGTGCGAGCTTCTTTTGTAGCCAGAAATTCTGACTATACCATTTTGTCTGCGGATTACTCTCAAATAGAATTGCGGATTATGGCCTCACTTAGTAAAGATCTAGCAATGATAAATGCTTTTAAAAATGGAATTGATATACATTCAGCAACTGCATCAAAAGTATGGAGGGTTGATCTAGCATGTGTTGATAAGACAATGCGTTCAAAAGCTAAAGCTGTGAATTTTGGCATAATATATGGTATTTCAGCCTTTGGATTATCTCAAAATATTGGTATTTCAAGAAAAGAAGCTAAACAAATTATAGATCAATACTTTGAAGAGTTTTCTAAAGTTAAAAGTTACATTGATGAATCAATCGAAAAAGCAAGAAAAGATCAATATGTTGAAACATTAATGGGTAGAAGAAGATATTTGCCAAATATTAATTCAAAAAATGCAGTCATCAGGTCTGTTTCAGAAAGAAATGCAATAAATGCACCTATACAAGGTTTAGCAGCAGATATAATTAAAAAAGCAATGATAAGTATTCAAGCTGAATTGCAATTAAATAGAATGAAGTCAAAAATGTTATTACAAGTTCATGATGAACTAATTTTTGACATGTATAGTGAAGAAACAGAAATCTTAAGGGAAATAGTTAAAAGATGTATGGAAAATGCAACAAAATTAGAAGTTCCACTAGTTGTTGATATGGGTGAAGGAGAAAATTGGTTGCAAGCTCACTAACTATTATAGTTGTATGTAACTAATTATTGTTTTTTTTACTGAATAGCAAGTAAAGAACGATTAATGCAATCACACCTACAAATGCACTTCCGGCAGCTTGTATGTTTCCAACAGGGTCCCAACCTAGTATTTTATCATCGATTAGGATTTGAACAACTACTCCAAGGCACAAAAAGCTAAGAGATAATTTTGTTGTATTTTGAATTAAAGTTATTAAGTTAGATAAAAAATTTTTCATTTTTCTAATTCTTATATGATAATTCTAGAATATAAAATAGCCCTACATTTTTTGTAGGGCTATTTTATTATAAATACATCTAGTTTGGATTTTACTTAGCAGTTAGTAAATTCCATAATACACAAGTTGCAAGTAAACCTACAAATCCTGCACCGCCAAGACCATTAATTACTGCCATAACATTATCTATAACAGTTATTCCAAAAAGTTGGCCTCCTCCAAAAGCGATTTCAACAGCAATTCCTAGTCCTAACAGAGACATAATTAAACCTGTTAATCCTTTAAAGAATCCGTTGAAGTACTTAAATACATTGTCCATAATATAAAATAATTTGGTTAATACTGTTCGCAAACATATGACATAAACTATTGAGTTGTTTACTCATATTAAAAAAATCTTTTTTGTACGATAAATTAATATTGATAAAAAAAATTCAGGTATTTTTTTTTTTTAATAAACTGATTTTCAATTGTTTATCTTGCGTAAGATTAGAGTAAAACTAAATTTTTCACTTAGTTTTTACACATTTAAATGTTAAAAATTACGGCCGTTTTTAATTGGTTGAAAATGAGGCACTTATTGGTTTTTTTGTGCTAAAATTAGCAATCTGAACACTTATTTTATCATTTTTATTGAAATACAGAAATTAAAGTTAATTTTCGTATATTTAAATTTAATTTTTTTTTTCTAAATTGAAAAAGCGGTTTCTAAATCACTAATCAAATCTTCAACATCTTCAATTCCTACGCTTAGTCTAATAAGAGAATCTACAACTCCTGTTTTCTCTCTTTCTGCTTTTGGAATTGCTAAATGAGTCATTGATGCAGGATGTCCACATAATGACTCTACTCCTCCTAAGCTTTCAGCTAGTTTGAAATAATGAGTGTTAGAAACAAAATTAATTGCATCGTTTAATTTATTACTTTTTAGTGTAAAAGAAACCATTCCTCCAAAAGCATTCATTTGTTTTTTTGCAATATGATGATTTTTATGGTTTTTAAATCCAGGCCAGTAAACTTGTCCAACTTTATGATGATTTTTTAAATATCTAGCTATTACTTCACCATTTTCAGAATGTCTTTCCATTCTTATATGAAGAGTTTTAATTCCTCTTAATGCAAGAAAGCAATCCATAGGTCCAGGCACTGCGCCACAAGAATTTTGAATAAAAGCTATTTTTTCAGCAATAGTATTATCATTACATATTACCACCCCCATAATTAAATCTGAATGTCCTGCCATATATTTTGTTAAGGAGTGCATTACAATATCAGCCCCTAAATCTATTGGAGTTTGGAGATATGGGGTGGCAAATGTATTGTCTACAACTAAAAGTAATCTATTTTTTTTTGAAATTTTAGATAGCTCTTCTACATCAACAATGTTAAGCATTGGATTGGTTGGTGTTTCTGCCCAAATCATTTTCGTGTTTTTGTTGATTAATTTCTCAACACAATTTGAATTTTGCATGTCAACAAAATGAAAAATAATACCATATTTTTCAAATATCTTTGTAAAGATACGATACGATCCACCATACAAGTCATTTGTAGAAATTACCTCATCACCAGGAGAAAGTAATTTTATTATTGCATCAATAGCCGCTAATCCACTTCCAAAACAAAAACCATGCTTTCCGTTTTCTAGAGAGGCAACATTTTTTTCTAAGACTGTTCTTGTAGGATTTCCTGTTCTTGAATATTCATAACCTTTATGATTTCCAGGAGACTTTTGAATATAAGTAGAGGTTTGGTATATTGGAGGCATTATTGCTCCTGCAGTTTTATCTTCTGCAAATCCAGCATGAATTGTTTTTGTTCCAAATTTCATATCGTATAAATTAAATTATTTGATGCAAAAGTATTAAAAGATGCGTTATTTTTACAAAAAAATATTTGTGTTTCATAAAAATTATTTTGCACACTTTTGTCTTTTTATAGCCAATTTAATTTATGCTCTAAATTATACTTTTGCAAAAGATGTAATGCCTGATTATTTAGGGCCCTCTGGTTTTATTTTGTTAAGGGTTTTAGGGGCATCGATTATATTTTTGTTAATCTATGCGTTTTTTATAAAAGAAAAAGTTGCAATAAAAGATCTTTTAAAGATAGCTGTTTGTAGCATGTTTGGTGTTGCAATTAATCAGCTTTTTTTCTTTCATGGATTAAATTTATCAACTCCAATAAATGCAGCAATTATAATGACTGTAAATCCAATCATTGTAGTTGTGTTATCATATTTCATACTTCGCGAGATTATAACTTTTAAAAAAATAATTGGTATTCTTTTAGCAATGATAGGGGCATTGATTTTAATTTTACAAACAGGAGACATGTCTATAAATGTAGCAACAAGATTTGGGAACTTACTTGTTTTAATTAATGCTAGTAGTTATGCTTTGTATTTGGTTTTAGTAAGACCATTAATGAAAAAATATCATCCAATTACAATTATGTTTTTTGTTTTTATGTTTGGATTAGTATTTGTAACACCATTTGGATATTATGAGCTTTCAAATGTTATATGGAAAAAAATACCCTCTTTTATCCTTTTTGAAATAGTTTTTGTTGTTTTTTGTACAACAGTTTTAGCATATCTATGTAATACAACGGCATTAAAATATCTCAGCGCATCCACTGTAAGTACATATATTTATTTACAACCTATTCTAGCGACTATCTTTGCGGTTTTAATGAAGAGTGACGTTCTTAGTTATGAGAAATTTTTTTCTGCAATATTAATCTTTATAGGCGTTTATCTAGTTAGTATTTCTCCATTACAAAAAAGATAAATTAACTTTTCTAACTTTGTAAAAAAAAAATGATTAATTCAATGACAGGATATGGTAGAAGTGAGTTTGTTATTAATTCAGAATTATATTGTATTGAAATTAAAACCCTTAATTCTAAGCATATTGATGTCAATCTAAAAACACCATCTATTTATAGACAAAGAGAGTCTGAGATAAGGCAGATAATTGCAAAAAATTTAAAAAGAGGAAAGATAGATGTTTTTATTTGGCAACAAAAAAAACAAAATACTTCAAATTATAAAATAAATACAGAGATGTTAAATTTGTATTATAAACAAGCCTCTGACTTTAATAAAGAAAGAAATAAAAATCAAACATGGTTGACTAGATTATTAAAGAGAGAAAAAGACATATTGCCAGCAATTTTAAACATGCCTGATATTGTACAAAAGGTAGAAGATGAAACAAGCAAAGATAATTGGAAAGAAATTAGACAAGGCTTAATAATAGCAATTGAATCTGTTAAGAATTTTCGAGAACAGGAAGGGGCTAAACTACAGAGTGACATTGTAGGTGCAATTAATAATATTAAAAAGCTACATAAAATTTTAATTCCTATTTCTAAAAAAAGAATAGATAGAGTAAAAAACAAATTAAAAAACAACATTATGCAGCTTGAGGGCGTTTCAATTGATATAAATCGTTTAGAACAAGAGCT
>PBQB01000064.1 GCA_002724895.1 Flavobacteriales bacterium | reverse complement strand
TGGATCATTAAATTGGTTTGGTGTTGTTTATAATAATTCAGGAACATATTGCCAAACTGATCAAAATAATAATGGATGTGATAGTACAACATGTATTAATCTTACTGTATTACCATCATTAATAACTAATATAAATCCAAGTACACAAAGCTTGTGTCAAAATTCTACACCAAATAATATACAAATCATTGCATTTGGAGGTTCAAACACTTTAGGTTATACATATCAATGGTATTCAAATAGCACAAATAGTAATACTGGAGGAACTCCTGTTCCATCTGGTGGAAATAACAACTCATATACACCTTCAACTTTATCTGCTGGAACAACGTATTACTACTGCGTAGTACAACAAGATAATGCAAATACAGGATGTGAAGGAGTATCTAATACAGCTGAAGTAATTGTAACACTAGGCCCTTCTTTTGACACACAACCACAAGATATACAAGCGTGTGAAGGAGCAACTATAAATCCTTTAACTGTTAGCTATATTAATGGAACTGGTATAGCTCAATATCAATGGTTCTCTAACACTACAAATACCAATACTGGAGGAACTCCTGTAGGAACAAATAGCAACTCTTATACACCTATCTCCTCTCCTGCTGGAACAACATATTACTACTGTGAAATAACATTAACTGGTGGTGGTGGATGTGGACAAATAACATCAAATACTGCACAAGTAATAATACACCCAGACCCATCTATTAATCTTAATCCAACACCATACCAAAATGTTTGTGTAGGAGGAACCATAACCACTCCTTTAACAATTGGATTTACAAATGGTGTGGGAATACCTGCATACCAATGGTATGAAAATACTAACAATAGCAATATAGGAGGAACTATAATTCCAGGGGAAACAAATGCCTCTTTTACACCTAGTATATTTACTGCAACAGGAAATTATTACTACTACTGTGAAGTGAGCTTAAGTGGAAACGGTTGTGATAATATTAAATCAGATGTAGCACACATTGAAGTATTTGACACTCCTATCCCATTATTTTCAAGCTTAGATACAATTTGTGTTAATGAAAGTCCAATTTATGTTTTATCTAATAATTCTTTTGGGAATATATTAACATACAACTGGCAAATTATAGATACATCTGGTAATATAATTTGGAATGAAATAAAAACAGATAATGCTATCCCATTATTTCCAACAGTTAATAATCCTGTAGCTGATGTTAAATATTATATCTCTTTAACGGTAAGTAATAATTGTGGTGATTCTACATTAATTGATTCAATTGTAATTAAACCTACACCTCAATTATATTTTAACTCTATTTATTGCAATAGTAGCTCAATTGCTCTAGCAGAGGGAATACCTTTAACATTAGAGTATTCAAATATAGGTTTTGTAAACCCTACTAATACAGATACACTTATAATTGATTGGGGAGATGGCCTTCCAAATGATACGGTATTACCTAATTGTGGGAATATTGCTGGATACATAGGTAATAATGCGGTATGCTGGCAAGAATTAAGTCATACATATTACCAATCTGGACAGTATACTATTTGTATGACAGGTCTTAACTCTTGTGGTGACTCAACATACTGTTGTGATATTACTGTTATTCCTAATAACATTCGATCTTTCTTTCAAATAACATCAAATTATAATTGTATAAATGAAAGTACAGAATTTATTGAATTATCTTCCAATGGGTTTCCTAACTCATCAGTTAATTGGTGGTTTGATTATTCCTTAAATATTAATAGCAATAATGACACCTTACCTCCATCTAGCCCTCCAGATGATAGTAGGCCTTATATACAAAACGAATTAATCAATCATCAATATTCTTCTCCTGGAGTATATCTAGTTTACCATGAAATAAATTCTCCAGCTCCAAATTTATTTACTGACTGGAACATAAGTGATACAGTGTTTATATACCCAAAGCCTGATGTAAGTTTTAACACAAGTAATACGTGCATATACGAAAATATCACTTTTACAAATAATTCNACAATAGATAATAGTATAAATGGAATGCCATTTCAACAAATAAATAATAATAAATGGTATGTTAATAATGTCTTTGTTAGCGCTTCAGTAGATTTGAATTATACTTTCACTACTGCTGGACCAACATGGATCAAATTAGAATGTTGGTCAAATTTTAATTGTTACAGTGTAGACTCCGTTCTGATTGATATTTATGATCAGCCTAGACCAAATTTTNTAACTACTTCTCATTGTGAAGGAGAATCAACGTTTTTTGATGCTAGCTCATCATTAGGAAGTAGTTTGTATAATTCTGTTCTAGACACCTTTTATTGGGATTTAAATGGAGTAAATGGAATTGATAGTATTAATACAAACGGCTTTATTAATTATACTCTTCCTTTAGCAGGAAANAATAATNTAANATTATATTTAAAAGATCAATTTGGTTGTATNGACACCTTAAATCAAAGTGTATATATTATCCCAGAAGTTACCACATTCTTTTCTTTTAATGATTCTATCTGTGGTGGAGCAAGTATTAATTTTTTTAACCTAAGTTCTTCAGATGCAGACAGTTTTTCTTGGGACTTTGGATTTAGTGGCTCCAATGGATCATCAACATTAACTAATCCCCAAACAACTTTCCCAAGTGGTGGGACATACCAAATAATCTTAACTTCTTATGATGACATTAATCTTTCTACTACTGGAGATGTATGTATAAACACTCACACAGATAGTATCTTCATTTATAATCAACCTACTGCACAATTTTACTCCAATGCTAAATGTGCAAACGAAATTACTCCATTATTTAATACATCTTCTATTGGTGATGCTCCAATTGTTGATAATCGTTGGCAGTTTAGTGATTCTCCAACATATTTATTTAATAATAATACTGCTNTAGCACATTTATATAATGTAAATCAATATTTAGGAGAAATTGCATGGGCTGAATTAATTGTTACCGATAATAATGGATGTAAAGATACAATTAGAAATGATGTACTAATTCATCCATTACCTACAGTTGATTTTACTATCTCTCCAATTTGTGAAGGAGAAAAACTACAAGCATTAGATGCATCAAATATGGCTTCCCCTAGTGCATTCCCTAGCGACATGATGGTCAGCGGTATATGGCAATTTAATAATACAACATTAAGTAACGACTGGCCAATCTGGAATAGTTTTACACCAACAAATCCAAATGGTTTATACCCTGTCAACCTAACTGTTACAACAGATTTTGGATGTGAAGCTTCTTTGGAAAAAATTATAACTATTAAAGAAGAACCCAAAATGATTGACTTAAATACAACATTTAATCCATCAAATCAATGTGGTGACTCTGTCAATGTAGTGTTTACATCTAACTTCGATTCTGATAAATGGCAATTCTTCATAGATGACCCTTATTGCTCACAACCAATTCTTCCAAATGAAAATAATTTTACATACACATTATGTAAACCTCATAATTATTTAATTACAATTATTCTTGAAAATTTTAATAGTTGTACTGATACAATTTATTCTAATATTCACACTTATCCAAATCCGAATTCAGATTTTCTAGCAACTCCATTAATTGGTTGTGAAGAACTATCAGTAGATTTTATTAATAAATCCACAATAAAAGACAGTATTGTGTATCATTCATATTCAAATAATGAGTCTTCATATATAAGTTCATTTTACTGGGATTTTGGTAATGGCTTTTCAAGTTCTGGAAGTACAACAGTTAATAAATATACAACTATAAATGGACAAGATATTAAATATTACCCATCATTAAATGTAACTACAAATCAAGGATGTTCATCTTCAATTGCAAAAGATAATATACATGTGTTTCCAAGACCTGTGGCTAATATTACTACTCCACCGATTTTAATTTCTAATGGTTTATATTCTTTTGATGGGTCAAATTCAAGCATCAGTATATTTGCCCCTAACACAGCTGCTTCAATAAATGATTATTGGTATACTTGGATTCTTGGATCTAATGATATCAATTCAACACCTATTGATACTATAGGAGCTAATTTTCCACCATATGGAGATGAATTAAATAATAATGAGATAGAATACCAATATTTATCAAATAGTTTCCATCAAGGTGGGTTTGATTACAATACTTTTTTAATAGTTACTTTAAAAGAATACCCTAATTGTTCAGACACTACAAAGATACAACATTTGGTAGATTATTGGAAAGGACTAACTGTACCAAACGCTTTAACACCAAATGTCAATAACAATGACGTTTCAATATTTTGGCCTAAAGGAAGATCACTATCTGATTATAAACTAGAAGTTTTTGATATATGGGGTAATATTATTTGGGAGAGTTCTGATCTCGATTATTCAGGAACTCCAACCAGAGAAAGTGCTTGGGATGGTACAATTAATGGTGTTCCTGCACCTCAAGGAACATACGTATGGAGAATTTATGCTAAATTTTCTGATGGAGAAGTATGGCTAAATGAAAATGGGAAAAATACTGGTCCAATATATTTAATTAGATAAATGAAAAGATTTATTTTGATAATATTAATAATTGTTAACGTAAATACTTACGCTCAGGATTACTCTTTTTCACAATTTGATTTAAATATGCTTTATTCAAATCCCGCATTTGCCGGATATGAAAATGATAATAGAATATTAATTCACAGAAGAAATCAATGGGCTGGAATTTCTGAAAAATTTAATTCTAATATTATAGAGCTAAATTTAAGTGGAGATATATCAAGTGCAAGATTTGGTAGAGGAAAAATTTCTTGGGCAGGAGGAGTCTATCTTATAGAAGATCATGAAAATCTAGTGTTTAAGGAATATAATATTGGTATAATACCGTGGACATTCCATTTTCAATTACCTAAAAATTTCTTTATTAGTATGGGAATGCAAAATGTAATTAGCTACCATACACTAGATTGGTCAAAGCTAATATTTTCAGATCAAATTGATGCATTAGGATTAGTTACTAATCAATCATCAGCTAATATTCCTATTTATGATAAATATACCAATTGGTTCGATCCGTCAGTAGGATTTATAATTACTAAAAATGGCTTTCAACAAAACTATGATCAATCTTCTTCTGTTGGTTTTGCAGTTCATCATCTTAATAGAATGATAGAAAGTTTTTATAATAATCAAGCATCTACATCAAAATTACCAGTTAAATATACTATACATGCACAACACAAAGGCAATGTTCCTAATGTAATCTCAAGAACTTTTAAATATTGGAAAGTATTTGCTAGACATGAAAGACAAGCAAAATATATGAAAAAAGATGAAGTCGGTTTTTCTACCATTTTGTCTAATAATTTACAAATGGAATTTGGTACAATTTATAGAATTGGAAGATTTATTTCAGATAATTCAATTTTAATGAGCGAATCTATCATTCCTCTTGTAAGAATAAGAATGAAACCTTCAAAACGAATAGGTATGGAAATGAGTTATAGCTATGATTTTAATATTTCTAAACTGCAAAATATTAATACACTAGCTACTCATGAAATAAACTTAAATTTTTATTTTATTAAAAGAAAACCAAGACCATGTCCTGCAATTGGTAATTGGAAAAACTAGATCTATATTCTTAAATCCTGAATAAATTTTATTGAAGATTTAAGATCTTTATGTAAAAATCTATCTCCTTCTAAGAAGGTAACTTTACTTCTATATTTTTCTAATAAATTTTCAATTTTTATAGAAGATTTTAAATTTCTAAATTGAATAGCTTGACTTGACGTCATTAATTCGATAGCGATAATACTTTCTAAATTTTCAAGAACTTTTAATAATTTTCTTGCTGCATTTGCTCCCATACTTACATGGTCTTCCTGTCCATTAGAAGATACTATTGAATCAACTGAGGAAGGAGTACATAATTGTTTATTTTCACTTACAATACTAGCTGCTGTATATTGAGGAATCATAAATCCTGAATTAACACCAGAATTAGTCACCAAAAATGCAGGAAGATTTCTACTGCCAGAAATAAGCTGAAAAATTCGTCTTTCAGAAATTGACCCAAGTTCAGAAATTGCAATAGCTAAATAATCCATAGACATAGCTAATGGCTGACCATGAAAATTACCGCCAGACAGAACTAGTTCTTCTTCCTTAATAATAATTGGATTATCAGTAACTGAGTTTATCTCAACATTACAGATCTCTTGGACATATCTAATAACATCTTTTGTAGCTCCATGAACTTGAGGTATACATCTAAAAGAATAAGGATCTTGAACATATTGTTTATGTCTCTTTTGAATATTACTTTCTTTTAAGTTTTCAGAAATAATAGCACACGTCTCCATTTGCCCCTTAAAAGGTCTTAGTTTGTGAATTGACTTGTTAAAAGGTTCTAGACTTGCATCAAAAGCATCTATAGAGATACTAGAAACTAAATCAGATATATATGAGATTTTTTTTGATTTAATTAAGCAATATGTCATATATGCCGACATAAATTGTGTTCCATTTAATAATGCAAGTCCTTCTTTAGATTTTAATTTAATAGTACTCCATTGCATTTGGTGCAAAACATCGCAAGATTGTTTCTTATAATACTTACTATCTTTTTTAGAAAAAACATAGACCTGCCCCTCTCCTAATAAAGGGCAAACTAGATGGGCAAGAGGTGCAAGATCACCAGATGCCCCTAAACTTCCCTGCTGAAATACAACTGGTATAATTTTATTGTTATACATATCTATTAGACGTTGCACAGTGGTTAATTGAACTCCAGAAAAGCCAAGAGCAAGTGTATGTATTTTTAAAATCAACATAATCTTTACAATGTCTAAAGGCACTTCTTCTCCCATGCCACAAGCATGAGATAAAACTAAATTTGTTTGTAGTTTTTGTAAATCTGTTTCCTTTATTTTTTTATCACACAATGAGCCAAATCCAGTATTAACACCATAAATAGGATTATTCAATTTACTTAATTTATTGTCTAAAAAATTTCTGCAATCAATAATTCTATCCTTTGCTTTTTTACTCAATGATATTTCTTGATTGCATTGAATAATTTTATTAATAATTTCAACTGTCAAATCTTGTTCACCAATATTAAATTTTTTGATCATAACACAAGAGAAATTAAATCTTCTACACTCATTTTATATTGATTTCCCTTTTTCATATCCTTAACTGTTAAGGATTTTGACAAGATTTCTTCTTCGCCAGCTAAAACAACATATTTAATACCATTATTATTAGCATAAGCCATTTGTTTCTTTAACTTAACAGATGATGGGTATAACTCTGAAGAAATATTTTTAGATCTAAGCTTTTTAATTATAGGCAAACAATAGTTAGCTTCCTTATTACCAAAATTAATAAATAAAACATCAATATTTTTTTCTAAATCAGCAGGAAATAAATTTAATTCTTGCATGACAATAAAAATTCTTTCAAAACCAAAAGACACTCCAACTCCAGAAATATTTTGTAAGCCAAAAATAGATGTTAAATTATCATATCTTCCTCCTCCACCTAAAGATCCAATTTGGATTTTATCAGTAACAACTTCTAAAATGGAACCTGTATAATAATCAATTCCTCTAGCTAATGCAGGATTAAATAACAACTTAGAAGAATCAAGACCAGTTATTTGTATACTATTAAAAATAAACTGAAGCTCATCAATTCCTTCAATTCCTATTTTTGAATCTTTTAAAAGATATCTCAAATCTTTCAAACTAACAATAGACAAATATTTTTCTAATATATTTATTGCATCACTATTAATTTTTCTTTCAATTAATTTTTCTCTTATTACTTCAAACCCTACTTTATCTATCTTATCTAGCAAAATTACAATTTCATCAAACATTTCTTCTACACCCATTAATTCAATAATAGCAGATAAAATTTTTCTATTATTGATATAAATAACAATACTAGGTATTTTAAGATCATTAAAAACTCTGTCGTACAACTGTATAAGTTCTACTTCACAAAATAATGAATCAGTTCCCACTACATCTGCATCACATTGATAAAATTCTCTATATCTTCCCTTTTGTGGTCTATCAGCACGCCAAACGTTCTGCATTTGGTATCTTTTAAAGGGAAAAACAATCTCGTTTCTATTTTGAGATACAAACCGTGCAAATGGAACAGTTAAGTCATATCGTAAAGCTTTATTTGAAATTTTATTAGTCAATTTTAAATAATCTGTATTAGATAGTGAATCTAAATTTGCTAAAAAGTTGCCAGAATTTAATATTTTAAAAATCAACTTATCTCCATCATCACCATATTTATTACTTAAAGTGGATAAATTTTCAATTGCTGGAGTTTCAATGGGCATATATCCAAAATTTTGAAAAGCATCACTTAAAATACCAAATACATAATTTCTTTTACACATTAATGCAGGTGTAAAATCACGCATACCTTTTGGGTTAGATGGTTTCATAAATAAATATTTTTTGCAAATATCGTAAAATATAATAGATAAAAATTACTAGATTTGAGGCAAAGAGAATAATTAAAAATAAATATAAATTTGAGAAAATATTTATCACTTATCAAATTTAGCCATACAATTTTTGCTATGCCATTTGCAATCATAGGATTTATGCTTGCAATTCAGGATTATGATGCAAATATTATGACTTTTATCTATGTTATTTTATCAATGATCTTTGCAAGGTCAGCAGCAATGGCATTTAATAGATATTTAGATAGAGATATTGACAAAAAAAATATCCGAACAGCCAAAATTAGAGAAATCCCTAATGGAAGTATTAAAGCTAGATCAGCTTTAATATTTGCAATAATTAATGTAATTCTATTTATATTAACTGCTTTTTTAATTAATAGATTATGTTTCTTTTTGTCTCCAGTTGCTTTATTTATTATTCTTGGTTACAGCTATACAAAAAGATTCACTTCTTTTTGTCATATTGTTTTAGGTATTGGTTTGGGGCTTGCTCCATTAGGATCGTATTTAGCCGTTGCTAATGAATTTAATTCTCTAGCTATTCTTTTTTCTGTTCTAGTTATTTTTTGGGTTAGTGGTTTTGATATTATTTATTCTCTACAAGATTTTCACTTTGATAAAAACCACAAACTAAATTCAATACCAGTACTTTTTGGAATTGAAAAGGCACTTATAATTTGTAAAATATTACATTTTGCATGTATATCAACTACAGTAATTATAGGTTTATTAGGAGATTTTAATGTCTTTTACTGGATAGGCGCTACAATTTTTTCTTCTCTAATAATTTATCAAAACTTAATAGTAAAAAGTACAGATTTAACCAAAATTAATTTAGCATTCTTTACAACTAATGGAATAGCATCAATTCTATTTTGCATTTTAATTATTTTAGATTTAAATATATGAAAAAAATTATATTTTTTGTTTGCTTTATTACAACAAATACTCTTCTAGCTCAAGAATATTTTCAACAAGAAGTAAACTACAAGATTAATGTTGAATTAGATGATATTAATCATACTTTAATAGGCAATATTGAGATTGAATATACAAATAATTCTAATGATGATTTAGAATTTATTTGGTTTCATTTATGGCCAAATGCATACAAAGACAAAACATCTGCCTTATCAAAGCAATTATTAGAAAATGGGGATAAATCATTATACTATGCTAAAGAAGAAGAAAAAGGAAGAATTGATGGGTTAAAGTTTAAAATAAATAATAAAATAGTTCGATGGGATTATCATCCTGAACATCAGGATATTTGTAAAATAATTTTAAAAAACCCATTAACTAAAGGAAATTCTATTATTATTTCTACACCTTTTCATGTAAAAATTCCTCATGCAAAATTTTCAAGACTAGGACATATGAGCCAGTCTTATATGATAACACAATGGTATCCAAAGCCAGCTGTATATGATAAAGATGGTTGGCACCCTATGCCATATCTTGATCAAGGTGAGTTTTATTCAGAGTTTGGGAAATTTGATGTAAGTATTACACTTCCTAATAATTATACAGTTGGAGCTACAGGTGAATTACAAACAAAAAGTGAAATTACAAGACTGAATAAATTAGCAATTATTACCGATACAATAAAAAGATTTAAAAATGATATGAGCTTCCCTCCNTCTGATTTAAATAAAAAAACTTTAAGATTTACGCAAGAAAATGTACATGACTTTGCTTGGTTTGCAGATAAAAGATTTCATGTTCTTAAAGGAGAAGTTGAGCTTCCAAATAGTAAAAAGAAAGTTACATTATGGTCTATGTTTACTAACAATGAAGCTGAACTTTGGCGTAATTCTATCGAATATATTCATGATGCTATCTATTACTACTCATTATGGAATGGAGATTACAAATACAAACATTGTATTGCAGTAGATGGAACAATAAGTGCTGGTTCAGGAATGGAATATCCTAACATAACAATAATTGGTGAAATGAAAAACTCATACCTACTAGAAGAAGTTATTGTTCATGAAGTGGGACATAATTGGTTTTATGGAATGTTAGCAAATAATGAAAGAAAATATCCATGGTTAGATGAAGGAATAAATTCACATAATGAACTAAGNTATATGCGTTTAAAATATCCAAACTATAATTCTCAAACTCATGAAATGCCAAGTTTTATAAAAAAATTGTTTGATCTTGAAAAGTATACAAATAAACAAATGAATTGGGAATTAGGTTATTTAATGAATGCTTGGATTGCAAAAGATCAACCTATTGCATTAGGTTCAAAACAATTTACTTATGAAAACTATTTTGATATTGCTTATGGAAAAGCGGCAATTGCTTTTGATTATCTGATGTCATATTTAGGAGAAGAACTATATGACAAATGTATGCAAGAATACTTTAGAAAATGGTGTTTTAAACATCCAAAACCTAAAGATCTACAAGAAGTTTTTGAATCTATTAGTAAAAAAGATTTGTCTTGGTTTTTTGAAGATTTAATTAAAACAACAAAACAAATTGATTATTCGATTTTAAAAATAGAGAAAAAAACCAAAGATCTATTTATTACACTCAAAAACATAGGGGATATTAATGCCCCAATTGTTATAAGTGGAATAAAAAATAATGAAAGTATGTATCCATTATGGATTGATGGTTTTGAAGGAGAAAAAAAAGTGCGTTATTTTAATGGGGATTATGATTATATCCAAATTGATTTTTATGGGGATATGCCAGAGATTGAAAGAAAAAATAATATTATGAGAGTTAAGGGTCCATTAAAGAAAGTGGAACCTTTAAAACTACAAATATTGGGTAGTATGTACAGAACAGANAGAACACAATTATTCTTTATACCAATAATCAATTATAATGTTTATAATAAATTTAATTATGGTTTAAGTATTTACAATAAATTTTTACCAAAAGGNGGTTTCTCATACCAATTATCTCCTGTATTTAANAGCAATAATCAAAACATTTATGGAAGATTAAAGTTAGAGTATTTTAGATATAANACTAACAANAGTTACATTAACTTTAATATAAATGCTGAAAAATTTCTTTATACTTATCAAAATGAATATCTCCGCATTGAACCTCAAATAAACATAAAATTTAATAATAAAAACTTAAGAAGTACTAGAAATACATTTTTTTCTACATCATACATNCATTTAAATAAACAAGAAGAAACNATTGGATTTATAAAANGTAAGTTTANTNTTNTTAATGATAAAACAATAAATCCTTACAANATTTTANTTGGTGGAGAATTTTCAAAAAAATATCAAAAAGCTAGTCTAATATTAAATTTTAAAAAAGATCTCAATAAAAACAAAAATATTTCAATTAGAACTTATTTAGGATATGTAAATTCTGAAACANAAAAATATAATTTAAAAATGAGCGGTTGGAATGGTGAAGATGATTATTTATTTTCTGAAAATAGTTTTTCTAGAAGCAATGAAAACCCACATAAAATACCTTATCATCAAGAAATATTCATTAATGAAGGAGGTCTTAAGCACACTACAAATGATTCACTTAACTCTAGTANTTATTTAATAACAATTAGTGGTGAATATAATTTAAACGATTATATAAATTTTTATTTAGAAGGTGGAACAAACGGAAAACAAAATGCTTATGGAGCAGGTTTTAGATTACCTATTTTATTTAATACTTTAAATTTATATATGCCAATTTATAATGAAGAAGGAAATATTAAATTTGACAGTTCATACAAAAATAATATTCGTTTTAATATAAATCTCAACTCAATTTTAAACTTACAGATATAGTTNAAAATTAAACAAAAATTTTCTCGGGATTTAAAATATTATTTGGATCAAAGATTTTCTTTATACTTTTTTGGATTTCTATATTTTTTTTAGATAAAACAATTTNCAAAAACTCTTTTTGTACATATCCAANACCATGTTCACCGCTGATTGTTCCGCCTAGTTTTTTGGTTAACTTAAATATTTCTTTTATTGCTTCTTTTAATTTATTATTCCACTCATCTTCNGTCATNTGCCCNTTNATTATATTTATATGTAAATTNCCATCTCCAGCATGACCATAACATACTGATTTAAAACCGTACTTTGTTCCAATAGACTTAACACCTAGAACTAAATCTGGTAATTTTGCTCTTGGCACAACAGTGTCTTGTTCTTTATATATTGAATTAGCTTTAACTGCTTCACCAATAGATCTTCTTAAATGCCATAATCTTTGTTTTTCATTTGAACTTTCAGCTAATATAATTTCTCCACAATTATAATTTTCTAAAATTTTTGATGCTTTTTCACATTTTTTAAAAATACTGTCTGAATTATTTCCATCAAACTCAATCAACAAATGAGCTTGAACTTCCTCATCAATATTCATTTTAATATCAGTATATTTGAGNGTCCAATCAATAGCGTCTCTTTCAATAANCTCTAGNGCAGAAGGAACAAGTCGTTGCTTAAATATTTCTGAAACGCACAAACAAGCTTGTTTNATACANNAAAAAGGAACTAGCATACTAATATCTTTTTTTGGAAGAGAAATTAATTTAACAACTATTTTGGTTACTATTCCTAGTGTTCCTTCGCTACCAACAAAAAGCTGTGTTAAATTATAACCTGTAGAATTTTTTAAAACATTAGCTCCTGTCCAAATTATTTCTCCAGTAGCTAATACAACCTCTAAATTTAAAATATAATCTTTAGTGACGCCATATTTTAATGCTTTAGGTCCTCCTGCATTTTCTGCAATATTTCCACCGATAAAACAACTTCCTTTGCTAGCAGGATCTGGAGGGTAAAACAATCCTAATTCTTCCACTGCATCTCTTAGATTTTGATTGATAACACCAGGTTCCAAGGTTGCCTGCATATTATTTTCATCTATTTCAATTATTGATTTAAATCTTTCCATACTTAACAAAACACCACCTCTTACAGGTAGACTACCCCCACTTAGCCCTGTTCTTGCTCCACAAGGTGTTACTGGAATTTTTTTTGAATTACAGTAAGTCAAAATTTTAGAAACCTCATTTACTGATGAAGGTTTTAATACAATTTCAGGCAGAAAACTTAAATCTTCTGTTTCATCTTTTGAATATTTTACTAACTCATCATCATTAGTAAAAATATACTTTTCTGTAATAATTTTCACAAAAAAATTATAATCTGATATATCTATTTTTTTATAATTCACGTTACAAATTTAATTAAATTAGCAGTTTACATACTAACTTTAATACATGATGAAAAAATTAATTCTATTTTTTATTTGTTTATTAATTAATCTAAGTTGTTTTAGTCAAAGTAAAGAAATAACATTAGAAAAAATATGGAAGGAATATTCATTCTATCCAAAAAAAATCAATAAGTTTAAATCTACTAAAAATGGAAATCATTATCTTTCATTAATTAAAAATAATAATGGACAAGAAATTATAATGTCCAATTATGCTAACGGAAAAAAAATTAAAACTCTATTTAAAAGTGCAAAATTTAAAATTGAAAAAATAAATGATTTTAAACTAAGTAAAAATGAAGAGAAAATTTTACTTTTTTCAAAAACAAATAGTATTTACAGATATTCAAAAGAGTCTCATGTATATATATATGACTTAAAGACTGACAAAATTCAACAATTGTGTGAAGAAAAAGTAATGTACGCATCTTTTTCTCCATCTAGTGATAAAGTTGCATATGTACTTAAAAACAATTTATTTATAAAAGATTTAAAATCAAAGAAAATAAATCAAATAACTAATGACGGTAAAAAAAATCATGTAATAAATGGAGCATCAGATTGGGTATATGAAGAAGAATTTAAACTAACAAAATGTTATGAATGGTCTCCTAACGGAGATAATATCGCATACTATAAATTTGATGAAAGTCATGTAGAAGAATTTTCTTTAAAAATATATAACAATAGTCTTTACCCAAAGCAGAAAAGCTTTAAATATCCAAAAGCTGGAGAAGCCAATTCCACCATTAAAATTTATAATTATAACTTAGAAAACAAAAAACATAAACTTATTTATACTGAAAAAGATTATGAATACTACCCCAGAATAAAATGGACATTAAATCCTAATCAACTTTCAATTATTGGTATGAATAGGCATCAAAATGAACTTGATTTCATAATTACTGATATTGTCAATGGAGAAAATAAAATCATCTTTACTGAAAAAGATAGAGCTTATATTGACATTCATGATAATCTAACATTTCTTCCAG
>PBQB01000063.1 GCA_002724895.1 Flavobacteriales bacterium | reverse complement strand
AGAAAAACTTTATGAGAGTTATAGGCAATTTAATTCTAATGAAACGGATAAGAAAAAATTATTGTGGAAAGAGATAGACTCAGTTTCATCTTTGGCAGCCAAATATGCAAATCCAAATGAATATGATATAATGTTAAGTAGTATTGGTGCAAAAGGAACTAATGCATACACATCAAATGAAAAGACAGTTTATGTTAATGATATTCCATCAAACCAATTTGAAAAATGGTTAAAAATTGAATCAGAAAGATTTAGAAATCCTGTTTTTAGACTTTTTCACACTGAACTTGAAACTGTTTATGAAGAAAAAAATAGATCATTAGATGATGATAGTACAAGACTATTTCAAGAATTACTGAATACACTTTTTCCTAACCATCAATATGGTCAAAATTCAACAATAGGAAAAGTTGCACATTTAAAACATCCATCAATTAAAAAAATCAAGGATTTTTACAATAAGTATTATATTCCCAATAATATGGCAATTTGTCTTTCAGGAGATTTTGAATATGATGACACAATTAAATTAATTCAAAAATATTTTGGATCATTTTCGCAAAAGAAAAATCCTGTCTTTCAAGTGATCAAAGAGCAACCAATNAAGATTCCGATAAAAAAGGAGATTTATGGTCCAGATTCAGAAAAAGTGTATNTAGGATTTAGATTTGATGGNGCTTCTTCCAAGAATATNCCATTGTTAAAAATGGTTGACATGATTTTATCAAATAGTNTAGCNGGATTAATTGATNTAAATTTAAATCAAAAACAAANAATTATTAAGGGTGGTTCGTTNCCTTTNATAATGAAAGATTATTCNTTACATGTCTTNTTTGCTAAGCCAGTTAAGAATCAAACTTTAGANCAAGTTAAAGATTTATTACTTTCTCAAATAGAAGAAATNAANTTAGGTAATTTNCCTAATTGGCTTATTGATGCAATAATTAATGATTTAAAAATGGAGAATATCAAGAGATATGAAAAAAATAATTCAAGATGTAATGAATTTGTNGAAGCATTTACTCTTAATTTAACATGGAAAAAGTTTCAAAGTCAGATTTCTGATTTAGAGAANTTAACAAAAGACATGATAGTCAATTTTGCTAAAGAAAATTATTTTAACAATTATGTATTTGTTTGTAAAAAAAAGGGAAAAAAAGAAGATTCAAAAATAAAAAAGCCAAAAATAACACCATTAGAAATTAATAGAGACCAAAGATCAGATTTTGTAAATAGAATTCTTGATGAAAAAGTACAAGATATAAAACCCAAATTCATAGATTTTAATGAAAGTATTCAAAAAATAAAAATTGGAGATATTCAACTTTTTTATAAAAAAAATATTGATAATAATCGTTTTAAAATGATTTATGTTTTTGATTTAGGTTTAAAACATAATCCTTTATTGAAATTTTCTACAGATTATTTAAAGTATTTAGGTACTAGTTCATTTAGTGCTAAAGAAAAACAAGAGAATTTATATAAGTTAGGATGTGATTTTTCAATTAAATGTACAGAAGAAAAAACATTTATTTCTATAAGTGGATTAAAGTTGAACTTTTTTTCAATATTTAATTTAATTGAAAAAATATTTTTAGATGTGATTTCTGANGATAAAACAATGGATAGCTTTAAGAAACAATTAATGCTGAATAGAAGAAATGATAAGTTAAATAAAAGTAAAATTTTATTTCATGCTATGCTAAATTATGGAAAGTCTGAGAAAAACTCATCATTTTTAAATCAACTTTCAGAAAATGATATTCAANCTCTTAGCTCAAAAACCCTAACAAAGATTATAAAAGATTTATTCTTTTTTAAACATAGAGTNTTGTATTACGGTGCTAATAGCTTAAGTGAATTAAAAGAAATAATAAATAAAACAAAACNCACACACAATCTTAATAAATTACCATCTTTAAAAAATACAAAAGAGATAAAAAAAAATAAATCGCAGGTTTTTATTGTTGATTATGATATGAAGCAAGCTGAAATTTTAATTTTAGCTAGATCTCAAAAATTCAGCTCGCATAAAATCCCTATTATTTATTTGCATAATGAGTATTTCGGAGGTGGCATGAGTTCAATAGTTTTTCAAGAAATTAGAGAGTCTAAAGCGTTAGCTTATTCCGTTTTTAGTACATATAGTATCCCAAATGCTAAAGATAAATATCATTATTCAATTTCTTACATTGGTACTCAGGTTGATAAATTAAATGAAGGGATTTCAGAAATGTTAAATTTACTTTATAAAATGCCGAAATCACTAGCAAATTTTAATTCATCNGTAGATTCAATAGTTAATAGAATTAGATCAGAGAGAATTTCTAAGGAGAATGTGCTACTTGAATATGAAAGATTAAATTCATTAGATTTACACTTTGATATTAGAAAAAATATTTTTGAAAATATTTCGAAGTTTAAAATAGAAGATTTAAAAAAATTTCATGATAAAAATGTTTTACAGAAACACTATGATATTATGATTCTTGGTAAAATAGATAAGATTAATAAAAAAGAATTAAAAAAATATGGTGAAATTAAAGTTTTAACTTTAAAAGACGTNTTTGGTTATTAACTCATAATAAANAATATGAAAAGAGATTATAAAAAAATATATTATACAAAAACAGATGAGGCTCCATTTTTAGCTACTTGCTCACTGTTGCCAATTATAAAATCATTTGTGTCACAAGCAAATATAAAAATTGAGTTAAAAGATATTTCTTTAGCAGCTAGAATTATTTCATCATTTCCAGACTATTTAAAAAAGGATCAGATTATAAGTGATGATTTAAAGAGTTTAGGAAAACTGGTTAAAGATCCTAATTCAAATATTATTAAGCTCCCAAATATTTCTGCTTCAATACCTCAATTAATTTCAGCAATTAAAGAATTACAAGCTAAAGGTTTTAAAATTCCTAATTATCCAAAATCTCCTAAAAATGAACANGAAAGAGNNATAAAAGGCAGGTATGATCTTATNAAAGGTTCGGCAGTTAATCCTGTTTTAAGAGAAGGTAANTCCGATAGAAGNGCGCCTGAGTCCGTGAAGAATTATGCTAAATTAAATCCTCACTACATGGGAAAGTGGAGTCCCTCATCAAAAACTCATGTCTCTACAATGAGTGAAGGTGATTTTTTTAGTAATGAAAAATCTATGTGTAATAACACTGATAGAAATGTAAGCATTGAACTTCATTCTAAAGATGGCAAGATAATTGTATTGAAAGAAAAAATTCATTTACTAAAAGACGAGATAGTTGATGTTTCATTTATGTCAAAGAGAAAATTATTAAGTTTTATAGAAAAAGAAATTAATGATGTAAAAAAACTTGGAATATTGTTTTCATTACATATGAAAGCAACTATGATGAAAGTGTCTGATCCAATAATTTTTGGATATTTTGTTGAAATCTATTTTAAAGATTTAGTATTAAAACATAAAAAAACATTTGATTTCTTAGGAGTTGATTATAGAAATGGTTTTTCAGATGTCATAACTAAAATTGCTGATTTACCTAAAAAAGAAAGAGATTTAATTAAAAATGATATAGAAACTTTTCTTAAAGAAAATTCTAATATAGCGATGGTTGACTCTGATAATAACATTACAAATTTGCATGTTCCATCTGATGTTATAATTGATGCTTCAATGCCTGCTATGATTAGGAATTCAGGTAAAATGTGGGACTCTTTTGGAAAAACAGCTGATACAAAGGCCGTTATTCCAGATAGTACATATGCTAGTGTTTACAGTGCAACAATTGAATTTTGTAAACAAAATGGTTCTTTTGATCCTGCTACCATGGGAACAGTACCAAATGTAGGGTTAATGGCTCAGAAAGCTGAGGAATATGGGTCTCATGACAAAACTTTTGAAATTTCAAATGATGGTAAAGTAAAAGTTATCGATGATAAAAATAATGTTTTATTTGAACATGATGTAGATAAAGGAGATATTTGGAGAATGTGTCAGACAAAAGATGCAGCTATTAAGGATTGGGTTAAATTAGCATTTGATCGTGTAGAAAAAACTGGTTGGCCAGCAGTATTTTGGTTAGACAATAAACGCGCACATGATATTCAAATAATAAATAAAGTTAATTCATACTTAAAAGACTATGGAGGTTTTAAAAATGATATAACAATACTGCCTCCTTATAAGGCAACATTATATACATTAGATAGATTGAAAAGAGGTAAAAATACAATTTCAGTAACCGGAAACGTTTTACGTGATTATCTTACCGACTTGTTTCCGATATTAGAACTTGGTACTTCTGCAAAAATGCTTTCTATAGTTCCATTAATGAAAGGAGGAGGTCTTTTTGAAACAGGCGCAGGTGGTTCAGCACCAAAGCATGTTCAACAAATGATTAAAGAAGGGCATTTAAGATGGGATTCTTTAGGTGAATTTTCTGCACTAGTTGCTTCCTTAGAATATTTTGCTGAAAAACACCAAAATATAAAAGCTGATATTTTATCACAAACTTTAAATCTTGCAATAGAAGAGTTACTTAAAAATGATAAGTCTCCTAAAAGAAAAGTAGGTGAACTAGATAACAGAGGGTCTCATTTTTATTTAGCTATGTATTGGTCTAAATTTTTATCCCTTCAAACAAGAGATAAATCTCTAAAAAATATTTTTACTAATGTTTATACAAAACTCTCTTCATCTGAAGAAAAGATAATTAATGAAATTAATTTAAAACAAGGTGAAAAACATGATATTAAAGGATATTATTATCCTGATCAAATTTTATTGAACGATATTATGAGGCCAAGTAAAATTTTTAATCTAATAATAGATAGTTTGTAATTAAATAATATTCACTTCAGTTTCAAGATTTATATCATATTTTGTTTTAATTATTTTTTGAATATATCTAGCTAGAGATAAGATTTCTTTTCCATTTGCATTATTATGATTTACTAAAACAAGAGCTTGATTTTTATGTACTCCAGCATCTCCCTTTCTAATACCTTTAAGTCCTGCATGTTCAATTAGCCATCCCGCTGCTAATTTGATTTTTTTAGTTGAATTTTTATAATAAACTATGTCTGGGAATTTATTTTTTAATTTCATAAATTTATTCTGGCTTACTATTGGGTTTTTAAAAAAACTTCCACTATTTCCAATTTTTTTTGGATTTGGAATTTTTTTATTTCTAATATTTATTACAGCTTGTGCAATACTTTTAGGTGAAGGATCTTTTTTAATACGTTGAAGTTCATTACTTATTTCTCCATATTTAATATTATTAATAGGTTTTTTGTAAAGTTTAAATATAACATTTGTAATTATAACCTTATCTCGAAGCTGATTTTTAAAAATAGAATCCCGGTATTTAAATTTACAATCAAAATCATTGATTATTATTTTTTTTTTCGATTTTATATTAATGAAATGTATTTTTTGAATTGTGTTTTTTACCTCCATTCCATATGCGCCAATATTTTGTATAGGAGAAGCACCAACAAGACCTGGGATTAGGGCTAGATTTTCAATTCCAGATAGATTCCTTTTAATACTCCACAAAACGAAATCATGCCATTTTTCTCCTGCTCCAACTTTAATTGTTGAACATTTTTCATCTTCTTCAATTATTTTTATGCCTTTAATTTGATTAAAGACTACTATACCGTTATAATTTTTTGTAAATAAAATATTTGATCCAGATCCTAATATTAGTATCTTTTCTTTTAATAAAAAGTCTTCTTGTAATAAATTGAATATTTGTTTTTCATTTTGGATAATTGTAAAATATTTTGCTTTAACATCTATATTAAAAGTATTATGTTTCTTAAGAGAGTAATTTCTTTTGATTATAGACATCATATACTGGTTGATTGTACTTCAAAAATATTTTGGTTTTCACATTTTAAGATTTTAGCTGAAAATTTTTTAATTATTGAATAGTCATGAGAAGCTATTATAATAGTTGTTCCTTTTTCATTTATTTGTTTTAAAAGTTTAATTATTTTTTCTGACTTTTCGGGATCTAAATTTCCTGTTGGTTCATCAGCTAGTATTATTTCTGGATCATTGAGTAGTGCTCTAGCAATAGAAGCTCGTTGTTGTTCCCCTCCTGATAATTCATGCGGCATTTTATCTTGGTAATTTAAAAGACTAACTTGTTCTAAAACAGAATTAATTTTTTTAGATATTTCATTTTTTTCTTTCCACCCAGTTGCTTTCAAAACAAATTCTAAATTTTTAAAAATTGTTCTATCATTTAGTAGTTTAAAGTCTTGAAAAATTATACCAAGTTTTCTTCTTATCGTATAATATTTATTAGCTTTTATATTTTTTAAATTAATATTTGATATAATAATTTCACCAGTTTTAAATTTCAAATCTGCATATAGAGCTTTTAGTAATGAGCTTTTACCGCTTCCTGTTTCTCCGATTAGATAAATAAATTCTCCTTTAAAAATATTAAGATTTAAATTTTTAAAAATCTCATATCTTTCTTGCATTAGGTTTAAATTTTTTATTTCAATTATTGGTTTATTCATTGACTTTATATTGATGAATTTTTCCAAATGGTATTTCGTCTAATAATTTAATAATTTTTTTTGTTTCTTTTTCTAGATTATTTTTTTTAAGTCCTTTTTCAGCTTGGCTTAATCTAAAATATGCTTGTAAAGTCATGTTTTTATCTCTAATTTGAACAAAATCAGGGATAATTTTTGTTCCTTTTATTTTTAAGATATATAGCATTAAAGCAAAACTAAAATATTTCTTTATTATTTATGTGTGTATGGTTGAAAATTGTTAAAAAATAGTGTTGAAAACTTAGTTTCAAAGCGTTTGCACTACTTTTATTATTCATTATTTTTAATTTGATTTTTTTATGAATAGATTAACATTTTTTTTACTTATATTTTTTTTAAAAATTAATTTAATTTTTGCTGAAAATTTTTCTGAAAAAGCAAAGCAATTATTTTTGAAAAAACAGTTTGTTGCGTCACAGTCTGAAATAAAAATTGCAATAAAAAGTGGTAATATTAATGATGAATTAGAGTATTTNTATGCNAAGTGCTCAAAAGAATTNTTTTTAAATGATGCTATNAGNTTATATAATGATTTTTTNCAAAAATATCCGTACAGTAGATATNTTGATTCTGTTTACTATGATTTAGGTCAGATATATTTTAGAGAAAAGAAATATNATTCNGCCNTAAGAAGCTTTAATATGATTAACGATAATTCTAAAAGTAATGAAATNAACTTTAAAGTAGGCTATTCTTTTTTTTGTATTGATTCATTAAACTTAGCATCTTATTATTTTTTAAAGTTAATTAATAATAATGATAAATATCAAACAGCTTCAATATATTATTATGCTTGTATTGCCTATAAAAAAGAAATGCTTAGTGAAGCGTTAAGTTATTTTGGGAGACTTCATGATAGTAAAGTGTTTAAAAGTATTGTTCCTTATTATATTTCACAAATATATTTTTCTCAAAATGATTTTACAAAGTTAATTAACTATTTAAGTCCTATTATTGATAATGTTATCCCTTCAAGAAGTGCTGAGATGAATAGAATATTAGCTGAAGCATACTACCATGTTAATGATCATGTTAATGCAGTGAAATTTTTTAATATCTATTTAAAAAATGAGGATCGAAACTCATCTGCTGTTTTTTATATGCTAGGAAATTCTTATTATAAAATAAATGATTTTGAAAATGCAATCAATCAATTAACAAAGATTAAAATAGAATCTGATAGTATTTCTCAATATGCTGTATATCTCTTGGGTGCATCTTATTTAAAAAATAATAATTATAATTATGCACTACAAGCTTTTAAAAAGGCATCAACCTTTGAATTTGATAAAAAATTACAGGAAGATGCTTTGTATAATTATTCCAAACTTTCTTTTCAGTTAGATCTCCCTTATGATAATACTTTAGAAATTCTTAATAATTTTTTGATTTCATTTAATCATTCTTTACATAAAGAAGAAATAAAAAATTTAATGATTAAAGTGTTACAAGGAACTAGTAAATATGAAGAAGCTTATGCTTCTTTGTCTGATATTAATTCTCCATCATTTGAACAATTAAAAATGCTTGAGCAATTGTCCTTTTTTTTAGGTGTTAAATCTTACAACGCTTTAGATTATAAAAAAGCTATAAAATTTTTTAGAGAAGCTGTTGAATATCAAATTAATAATGATTATTATTATTTAAGCTCTTTTTGGTTGGCAGATTGTTACTATCATCTTTCTAAATATACTTTATCTGCTGAACTTTATAATAATCTTCCACTAAATAATAATAAAAGTCTTAAATATTATGATGCATTACATAAATATAATTTAGGTTATTGCTATTTTAAACTAAAAAATTTTAATAAATCTAATAAATATTTTAGATCATTCGAAAAGTTATCTAAAGATAGTCTTTATTTAAATGATACATATTTAAGATTAGCTGATGGGTATTTTATGAATAGTAATTATTTATTAGCAGAGAAATACTATGATAAGGTTGCGAATTATAATATGTTCGATGTAGATTATGCTTTATACAATCGTTCAGTTTGCATGGGTTTATTAAATAAAAACAAATCAAAGTTAGAATTATTAAAAATCATTGAAAATGATACTAGCTCTAGTTATTATGAAAATGCAATTTTTGATATAGCAGAGTATTATAAGAATTTAAATAAATATACATTATCAGTCAAATATTATAATAATATCTTAAAATATAGTAAAAATAGTAAATTGCTTCCCGAAGCTAGATTAAACATTGGATTAATATATTTTAATGAAAATAAAGTTGATAAAGCAATTAAAGAATTTAAATATATTGTAAAGAATTATCGTAATTCCACTGTATTTAAGGAAGCATTGGCAGGTTTACAAATTGCATATTCTAGCTCCGCAAATATAGATTTGTATCTTTCATTTATTGATAGTATTCCTCAGTATAACATTTCTGTTTCTGAGCAAGATTCATTAATTTATAACACAGCTTTTATTAAATTTTCAGAAGGTGATTATTATACAGCAAATTCTACATTCAATAAATACATAGATAAGTTTCCTAATGGATTTTTTATTGCTGATGCTATTTATTATAATTCTATTTCTGCTTTAAATGTTGGAGATACCGCAATGGCCATTGATTTATTTAATCAAATTATTGATCTAGACATGAAGGATTATTTAGAGCCTGCTTTAACTTTTTTGTCTAGAACATATTATGATAGAAAAGATTTTACTAGATCTAATAATTATTATAAATCACTACTAGATGAAAGCTCAAACAATTACATTAATAGAGAAAGTTTAATAAGGCTAATGTTAGGATATGAAGAAATTGATAGTTCTTTAGCATACAATTATGCAAATAAGGTTATTTTACTTGATAAAATTGATGATTGGTTATTAAGCAAGGCGTATATAATTATTGCTAGAGGAGAATTTAAAAGTGGTAATTATGCAAAATCAAAAAATATTTTTGAAAAGGTAGAGAAATTATCTGAATATGATGAAGGGGCTGAGGCAAAATATTTTTTATCTTTCATTACTTTTTTAGATGATAGTTTGGTGTTAGCAGAAAAAATGATTTTTGAGTTAGTTGATGAATATAGTAATGATAAATTTATTGCTAAAGCATTTTTATTATTATCAGATATTTATCTAATTCAAGATAATTATTTTCAAGCAAAAGCAACTTTAGAAAGTATTATTGATAACCATGAAAGAAAAGAAATTGTAGAAATTGCAAGAAAAAAATGGGAAAAAATTATAGAATCAGAGATAAAAATTAATAATGTAGTTGATGAAATTTCTTTTATTGATATTTCCTATGATGAAATTGATTATGACATGTATGATGACTCTAGTACTTTAATTGATACTAACTATAGAGTCCCAAATTTAGATTCTTTAATATATAAGGAAAATTTAATTGACAAAAATTTAACTGATGAATAAGTTTTTATTAGTTACAATATTATTTTGTAATTCACTTATTGCGCAAGATTTTAAAATAACAAAAGTACAAGTGAAAGATTCTTTTAAAGCAACTATACCTGATTCAGAAAGATTAAATGAAAATGCAAGATTTGCTGATACATTAAAGGATAATAGATCGCAAGATTATGAATTTTTAGATTTTGAAATTGATCCTAAATATTCTACTNAATTACTTAAGCCTGCCAAAATAAAGTCAGAAAAAATAGATAGGTTATATAAAAATTATGTGGGATTGNCAACNGGATATAGATCTGGTTTTTCATCCGAATATTCTTACAATAGTGGNAGGTCAAAAGATTTTGTGTATTCAATTTTTTTCAATAGTNTAAAATCAAGATATAAANTAAANAATAATCANGCAGGTAAAAGTNTAACTCANTTTAATTTATTTGTTAAAAAAATACGAAAGAATAAAAATAGTTTGAATATGCANGTAAATTATGAAAGAAAAAGAGCAATTTCATATGGACATACTGTTTTATTAGAAGAATCAGATTTAACTAATCGTTTTTCATATTTTGATGTTAATGTTTCATATAATGGAGATTTTACATTTCTGAATTCAAAGATTCAACATAATAGTCACTTATTTTTTTCAGATTTAAATGAATTATCAGAAAATAATATATCGGTTAATTCAAATTTTATAAGTAAATTTAAAAATATTCCAATTTCACTTGATTTTGAATTTGATAACTACTTTAATTACAATAGTGCTCAAAAGAAAACTTATGAAACAACAGAACAGGAGCATTTTTTAAATCTTTTGCCAAGAGCACAGTTCCAAAAAAATAATTTTGATTTTGATGTTGGTTTAGTATTTGATTATTCATCTATTGACGGGATAGATTTGTTTCCTGTTTTAATATCTTCAAAAGAAATAATAAAAAAAACTTTAAGTATTGAATTTGGAATAGATAATGAAAAGAAACGAAATACTTATAAAAGCTTATCTGATGAAAACCCTTTTGTGCATTCATTAGGTACAAATCAAAATACTTTCCATCGAGATACAACTTTAAATTTATACACCACAAAATTTAAACATATTTTTCTTAAGTTAAAAACTAAATTTAGCAATTATGATCAATATATTTCTAGAATAAGTTATGGTTCTGTAGAAAATTTGCATTATTTTGAAAATAATTTTAGATCTGAATATAATAGATTTTTAGTTCATTACATAGATGTTATGCAATTTCATTTTTACACATCATACGAACGGAAAATCAACAGCTTTAGTAATTTAATTTTCGATTTAAGTTATTTCAACTGGAACGAAAAAGAAATATCTCATAAACCAAATTTGTATTTTACTTCATCATTACCAATAAATTTGAGAAATAAAATAATTTGCGAACCAATTATTAGCTTTATTGGAAGTCAAAATTCATTTCTAAATCAAAGTTATACTATAGGACCCAGGACATATTTGAATTTAAAAATGACTTATAATTATAATAAGCGTTTTTCGAGTATTTTATTATTAAATAATATTTTAAATGAAAAAAAAGAAATTTGGCGAGGATATAGTGATATTGGATTTAGTGGAGCGATTTCATTTAATTATATTTTTTAAAAGTTATCAACTTTTGTTAATAAAATAAGCTATTTATTATATGCCGTTCATCTATTTTATTAGATAGTAAAACACTATATTTGTTTAGTAAAAAAATAAAATAATGAGTGAAGAAAATAAAAAATATAGTGCAGATAATATTCAAGTTCTTGAAGGTCTAGAAGCAGTTAGAAAAAGACCAGCTATGTATATAGGTGATATTGGAATTAAAGGTCTTCATCACTTAGTTTATGAAGTAGTTGATAATTCTATTGATGAAGCTCTTGCTGGTTATTGTACACATATTGATTGTTATATTAATGAAGATAATTCAATTACAGTTAAAGATAATGGTAGAGGAATACCAACAGGAATTCATGAAAAAGAAGGTAAGTCCGCATTAGAAGTAGTCATGACTGTTCTTCACGCTGGAGGTAAGTTTGATAAAGGATCTTATAAAGTTTCTGGTGGATTACATGGTGTTGGAGTTTCTTGTGTAAATGCATTATCTTCAAGTTTAAATGTTCAAGTACACAGAGATGGTAAAATTTTCGAACAAGATTATAAGATAGGTGTTCCTCAATATGATGTAAAAGAAGTTGGAACAACAGATAAAACAGGTACATATGTGACTTTTCACCCTGATTCGGAAATTTTTGAAGATACAGTTTATCATTTTGATATATTAGTTGCTAGGCTTAGAGAATTAGCTTTTTTAAATAAAGGGATTCACGTGTCTATTACAGATAAAAGAAGAAAAGATGAAAATGATAATTTTATTAAAGAAGAATTTTATTCTGAAGGAGGATTAAAGGAGTTTGTTGCATTTTTAGATGCTACACGAGATCCTATTTTGAGTGATGTTATATATATTGACGGAGAAAAAGATGGGATTCCAGTTGAAGTTGCAATGCTATACAATACTTCATACAGTGAAAATGTTCATTCATATGTAAATAATATTAATACTCATGAAGGTGGGACGCATTTATCTGGATTTAGAAGAGGATTAACTAGAACTTTAAAAAAATATGCTGATGATTCTGGGCTTTTGAAAAAAGTCAAATTTGAAATAAGTGGAGATGATTTTAGAGAAGGTTTAACTGCAGTAATCTCAGTAAAAGTTATGGAACCGCAATTTGAAGGTCAAACTAAAACAAAATTGGGTAATAAAGAGGTGACATCAGCTGTATCAAGGTCTGTAAGTGATATGCTTTCATTTTATTTAGAAGAAAATCCAGATCAAGCAAAGTTGATTGTTCAAAAAGTAGTTTTAGCAGCTACAGCAAGAAATGCTGCAGCCAAAGCAAGAGAACTTGTACAAAGAAAAAATGTTTTATCAGGAACAGGCTTGCCAGGAAAGCTTTCGGATTGTTCAGAGAAGGATCCTTCAAAATGTGAGATTTTTCTAGTCGAAGGAGATTCAGCTGGAGGAACTGCTAAGCAAGGAAGAGATAGGCATTTTCAAGCTATCATGCCACTAAGAGGTAAAATACTAAACGTTGAAAAAGCCATGCAACATAAAATTTTTGAAAATGAAGAGATAAAAAATATTTTTAAAGCTCTTGGTGTATCTATCGGTACTCCCGATGATGAAAGAGCTTTAAATTTAGAAAAGCTTAGATATCATAAAGTAGTTTTACTTATGGATGCAGATATTGATGGTTCTCATATTGCAACACTTTTGTTAACTTTCTTTTTTAGGTTTTTAAAATCATTAATTGAAAAAGGTTATGTGTATATTGCTACTCCTCCTCTATATTTATTAAAAAGAGGAAAAGACCAAAGATATTGTTGGGACGAGTCACAAAGGGATAGAATCATTGAAGAAATGAAAGGTGGAAAGGATGTAAATGTAATCGTTCAACGATACAAAGGACTTGGTGAGATGAATGCAGCTCAATTATGGGATACAACAATGAATCCTGAAAACAGAACACTTAAACAAGTTTCAATAGATAATGCAGCTGAAGCAGATAGAGTTTTTTCAATGTTGATGGGTGATGAGGTTCCACCTAGAAGAGAGTTTATTGAAGCTAATGCTAAGTATGCAAATATAGATGCATAAAAAAAATATTAATAAATTAAAATAAATATGAAAATTACTATAGTTGGTGCAGGTGCAGTTGGAGCTAGTTGTGCAGAATATATTGCTATTAAGAACTTTGCTTCTGAGGTAGTATTAATTGATATTAAAGAGAATTATGCTGAAGGAAAAGCAATGGATTTAATGCAAACTTCCTCTCTAAATGGATTTAATACTAAAATTATAGGATCTACAAATGATTATAAAAAAAGTAAAGGGAGTGATATTGCTGTAATTACATCTGGTATTCCTAGAAAACCTGGTATGACTAGAGAAGAATTAATTGGAATTAATGCTGGTATTGTTGAGTCTGTTGCTAAAGAACTAGTTCTCTATTCTCCAAATTTAATACTAATTGTTGTGAGTAATCCTATGGATACTATGACCTATCTATGTAACCAAGTTCTAAATATTCCAAAACAAAAAATAATTGGAATGGGTGGTGCTTTGGATAGTGCAAGATTTAAATATAGAATAGCAGAGGTTTTACAATGTCCATCTTCAGATATTCAGGGTATGGTTATAGGAGGTCATTCTGATGTTGGAATGCTCCCCTTAACAAGATTAGCAACACGAAATAGTATCAGAATTACAGAGCTCCTTTCCAAAAATCAATTAGATAAAATTTTAGAGTCTACAAAAATAGGAGGAGCAACATTAACATCAATGCTTGGAACTTCTGCATGGTATGCTCCGGGGGCTGCAGTTTCTGCGTTAGTTCATTCTATTGCATGTAATCAAAAAAAACTATTTCCATGTTCTGTTTTATTATCAGGAGAATATGGTTTGGATGATATTTGTATTGGTGTTCCTGTAATATTAGGACATAATGGGGTTGAAAAGATTGTAGATGTTGATTTAAATCAAGAGGAGAAAGATAAATTGCGTATATCTGCTCAGGGAGTTATAAAAACTAATAAATTACTTCAAAATTAAAATAATCAATTAAGGATTTTATAATTTGCTTAATTGTTAAATCTTTATATTTTTGCAAAAAAATAAAAAATGAGAAAAGGTATTCATCCCGAAAATTATAGGCTTTGTGTTTTTAAAGACATGTCAACAGATTTTGCAATTCTTACAAAGTCCTGTGCAGATACTAATGATAAAATTAAATGGGAAGATGGTAATGAATATCCTCTAATTAAAATGGAGATTTCATCCGAATCACATCCATTTTATACGGGTAAAGCTAAAATGATAGACGCAGCTGGTCGTATAGATAAGTTTAAAAATAAGTATAAGAAATTTAATAAGTAGTTTTATTAATAATTAAAATTATAAGCCTACATTTTGTAGGCTTTTTTTTTAACTTTGAACTATGAATATAATTTTATTTGATACTAATAGATCAAACTATTACCCTTTAAGTTTTTCTAGACCTATTTCTTTTTTTAGAGTAGGAATATTAACTATTAAGGAAAAATGGGAACAATATTTTAGTTCAGTATCAGTTAAAACCGATAAGTATTTGTCATATAAATTTCCAATAATACTTAAAGATGACAACATTTGGATTAATGCTAAGACAATTCCATCTACAGATTTATATACAGAAATTAATAATCTTAGAGTTGGTGAATCTCTTGAAAAAGATGGAGAATTAATTGCTTTTAGAAACAGTAATTTTGAAAAATCTAAGTTAAATAAAATAGATTCAAATGTAAAAATTAAAACAATAGAGAATCTAACTGATATTTTTAAATTTAACTCAGAAGAAATTAATTTAGATTTTAAATTTTTAACAGAAGGAAAAAAAAGTAATGATATAGATGATTCAAACAGGCTTTTAGGTAATAAAATTTATATTGAAAAAGGTGCAAAAATTTCATGTGCTATTTTAAATGCTCAAGATGGGCCAATTTATATTGGAAAAGACACAGAGGTTATGGAGGGTTCTATAATCAAAGGTCCGTTTGCAATGTTAAATAATTCACAAGTAAAATTAGGATCTAGAATATACGGAGGAACAACAGTTGGTCCTTTTTCTAAGGTAGCTGGAGAAATAAATAATTCAATTTTATTTGGATTTTCATCAAAAGCTCATGAAGGTTATTTAGGCAATTCTATAATTGGTGAATGGTGCAATTTAGGTGCTGGAACAAATGTATCTAATTTGAAAAATAATTATGAAAAAGTTAAAATTTGGAATTATCAAACAAACAAATTTAAGAGTACAGAATTGCAATTTTGTGGCCTAATTATGGGAGATCATTCAAAATCTAGTATAAATACAATGTTTAATACAGGAACAGTTGTTGGAGTAGGAGCAAATATTTATGGGTCTGGATTTCCAAGAAATTTTATTCCTTCTTTTAGTTGGGGAGGTGCATTAGGATTTTCAATATATAAATTGAATAGTTTTTTTTCTACTGCAGAAAAAGTTTTTAAAAGAAGGGACAAAACTTTTGATGATATTGAAAAACAAATTTTGTTTAATATTTATAATATGACAAAAGTTTATCGAAACGAGCTATAATGCTGACAAAAAGACATTAATTTATTTGTGGCACATAATTTGTACATTTTAAAGACGATACATTAAAAATAAAAATATGGCAATAAATAAAATTTTAGATAATCTTTCTCAATTTGAAATAGAAAAATTATGTAATCTACTTCAATGTGATGAAGATGAACTAGCTAGGCTTTACGAAAGTGCAAAAAAAGTATATAATGATTCAGAAACTATTTATGATAGATTATTAAAAATATTGCAACAAGGAAATAATGTTAGAGAAGCAACTTTAATAGGTTTATTATGTGGTAAATTAATTGGTTTTGTAGAAGCTGAAAAAAAAATTGAACGTGATATAAAAGATAAACTGTTTAATGCATTTAAAAAAAATAGACCTTTTTAATTTTTTTGAATTTATTTTATGAAAAAAACAAATAAATTAGGTAATCTTCTTTTTTCTGATATTATTGAGAAAGAGGCTGAGTTTCTGCCTTTGATGAGTGATGAAGATGAAGCAAAAATAATAAAGGAGAGTACTCCTGAATTATTACCTATCTTGCCTTTAAGAAATACTGTTTTGTTTCCAGGTGTAATTATCCCAATTACTATAGGAAGAGATAGGTCAATTAAATTGATTAAAGATGCCGATAGTGGGAACAAAACTATTGGAGTTCTTGCACAAAAAGATTTTGACACAGAGTTACCTAACATAAAAGACTTAAATTCAATTGGAACAGTTGCACATATTTTAAAGACATTAAAAATGCCTGATGGTAACATAACTGCAGTTATTCAAGGAAGAAAGAGATTTAAATTAGAAGAAGTTGTCAGTAAAGAGCCTTATTTTAAAGCAAAAGTTTCTGATTTGATTGAGGTAAAACCTAAAAAAGAAGATAAAGAATTTAATGCATTAGTTTCTTCAGTTAAAGATTTAGCATTAAAAATTATAGAAGAATCTCCAAATATCCCGTCTGAAGCTACAATTGCAATCAAAAACATAAAAAATACTTCTTTTGCAATAAATTTTATATCATCTAATATGAATGTCAAAATTGGTGAAAAACAAAATTTATTAGAAGAAGTTGACTTGAAAAAACGAGCCATCTCTGTCTTGGAAATGTTGACGAAAGAGCTTCAACTTCTAGAGATGAAAAATAAGATTCAGTCAAAAGTACAGACAGATTTAGATAAACAACAAAAGGAATATTATTTAAATCAGCAAATGAAAGCTATTCAAGAGGAATTGGGTGGTAGTGGATCATTCAAAGAGATTGAGGAGTTAAGAAAACAATCATTACAAAAAAAATGGAGTAAAGATATAAGTGAGGCTTTTGATAAAGAATTAAAGAAATTACAAAGAATGAACCCTTCAATGTCTGACTATGCAGTACAGAGAAGTTATATAGAACTATTATTGGATTTACCATGGAACGAATATACTAATGACATATTCGATTTAAAAAGTGCCAGAAAAATTTTAGATAAAGAACATTTTGGTTTAGAAAAAGTGAAGGAAAGAATTATTGAACATTTAGCTGTTTTAAAATTAAGAGGAGATATGAAATCGCCTATTCTTTGTTTATTTGGCCCTCCTGGTGTTGGTAAAACATCTTTAGGTAAATCAATAGCTGAAGCACTCGGTAGAAAATATGAAAGAGTATCTCTAGGTGGGCTAAGAGATGAAGCAGAAATTAGAGGGCATAGAAAAACATATATTGGTGCAATGCCTGGAAGAATAATAAAGTCTATTAAAAAATCTAAATCTTCTAATCCTGTTTTTGTGCTTGATGAAATTGATAAGGTATCAAGAGATAATCATGGTGATCCTTCATCAGCATTGTTAGAAGTTTTAGATCCTGAACAAAATGAAGCTTTTCATGATAATTATTTAGAGTTAGATTATGATTTGTCTAAAGTAATGTTTATAGCTACTGCGAACTCGTTGTCAAGTATTCAACCAGCTTTAAGAGACAGAATGGAAATTATTGAAATTAATGGTTACACTTTAGAGGAAAAGATACAAATTGCAAAAAAACATCTTCTTCCCAAGCAATTAAAAGCACACGGCTTATCAAATGCTGATTTGATCTTAAAAGATAGTGTTTTAGAAAAATTAATTGATAGCTATACTAGAGAGTCAGGGGTTAGATTGTTAGAGAAAATGATAAATAAAATGATTAGAAATGTTGCAAAGTCACTTGCAATGAATGAAAATTATGAAAAAAAACCTGATGTACATTCATTAGAAAAAATATTAGGTTCCGCAAAATATGATCGTGATCGTTTTATTGATAACAAAGTTGCTGGTGTTGTTACAGGATTAGCATGGACTCAATTTGGAGGAGATATATTATTTATAGAAAGCAGTTTGAGTAATGGAAAAGGTAAATTGTCAGTTACTGGAAATTTAGGTAAAGTAATGAAAGAATCAATAACGATTGCTATGCAATATTTTAAGGCACATGCACATAATTATAATATATCATCAAAGATTTTTGAAAAATGGAATGTTCATGTTCATGTACCCGAGGGAGCTACACCAAAAGATGGGCCATCTGCTGGAATTACAATGTATACTTCTCTAGTTTCTTTATATACTCAAAGAAAAGTTAAAGAAAAGATAGCCATGACAGGTGAACTAACTTTAAGAGGAAAAGTTTTAGCTGTAGGTGGTATTAAAGAAAAGATTTTAGCTGCAAAACGTTCTGGAATAGAGGAAGTGATTCTTTCTGTTCAAAATAAAAAAGATATTGATGAAATAGATCAAAAATATATTAAAGGAATTCAAATTCATTATGTAGATACAATTGAACAAGTGATTGATTTAGCTTTGCTTGATGAACAAGTAGATAATCCACTTCTTATTAATTAAAATATTTGTATATTTAAAAGAATTTGAAAGAATTTAATGAAGCGAATTTTTATTTTATTTTGCATTTTTCTACCATTTTTTTCCTTTCACAAATAGGAGGTTTAAATTCATATAGTTTTGTTAACTTAGAAATTTCTCCTAGAGTTACCGCTATGGGAGGAGCATTTTTTGCAGTCTATGATAATGATTTGTCAATAGGTGTTACCAATCCCTCAGTACTTAATATCAAAATGAATAATGAAATAATGTTTAATTATACGGATTATATTTCTGATATTAATTGTCTTTCTTTTGCTTATGCAAGAGATATTAATAATTTTGGTACAGCAATTATAAGTGTAAAATCCTTTAACTATGGAGATTTAGTTTTAAATAATAGTATTGGTGATTCATTAGGAATGTTTTCTGCGTCTGATCAGATTATAACTTTAGGTTTTGGTAAATTATTATATGAAAAATTGATGCTAGGATTATCATTAAACTTATTAAATTCAAATTATTACATTTATTCATCATTAGCAATTTCTTCAAATATTGGAGTAACCTATTTAAATCTTAAAAAGAACTTTATTTCAAGTTTACTTGTTAAAAATTTAGGAAGGCAATTAACTACTTACAATGTTAATGAATCATTACCCTTTGAAATACAATTTGCTCTAAGTAAAAAATTAGCACATTTGCCATTTAGATACCATATTACATATACAAATTTAAGTCGTTTTGATATAAAATCACCATTTAAGTTAAAGTCACAAACAAATTTTGAAACTGGAAATTTAGAGGTTAAACAAGAAACTTTTGCTAAAACATTTTTAAGACATATAGTTATTGGAGGGGAACTAAATCCTTTTAATAAAAGTTTTTTTATCAGAGGAGGCTTTAATTTTCAAAGAAGATTTGATTTATCTTTATCTAGTTATCCTGCTACTACTGGTTTTTCATGGGGATTAGGATTTAAAGTGTCCAAATTACGTTTTGATTATAGTCGTTCCTCTTTTCATATATCATCTTATCCAAATTATTTTAGTATTTCTACAAATCTAAGTACCTTTGGATTATAATGAGTTCGAAAATTAATATAGCGATTGATGGTCATTCTTCATGTGGAAAAAGTACCATAGCCAAATCAATAGCTGTAAAATATAATATGAATTATATTGATAGTGGAGCGATGTACAGGGCTTTCACTTTATATTGTTTAGATAATAAAATTA
>PBQB01000062.1 GCA_002724895.1 Flavobacteriales bacterium | reverse complement strand
AGAATATGGAATTATTCCTCCATTATTTGAGAAAAAAGATTTTCACATTCATGTTCCTGAGGGAGCAACACCAAAAGATGGACCATCTGCTGGAATTACAATGTATACTTCTCTAGTTTCTTTATATACTCAAAGAAAAGTTAAAGAAAAGATAGCCATGACAGGTGAACTAACTTTAAGAGGAAAAGTTTTAGCTGTAGGTGGTATTAAAGAAAAGATTTTAGCTGCAAAACGTTCTGGAATAGAGGAAGTGATTCTTTCTGTTCAAAATAAAAAAGATATTGATGAAATAGATCAAAAATATATTAAAGGAATTCAAATTCATTATGTAGATACAATTGAACAAGTGATTGATTTAGCTTTGCTTGATGAACAAGTAGATAATCCACTTCTTATTAATTAAAATATTTGTATATTTAAAAGAATTTGAAAGAATTTAATGAAGCGAATTTTTATTTTATTTTGCATTTTTCTACCATTTTTTTCCTTTTCACAAATAGGAGGTTTAAATTCATATAGTTTTGTTAACTTAGAAATTTCTCCTAGAGTTACCGCTATGGGAGGAGCATTTTTTGCAGTCTATGATAATGATTTGTCAATAGGTGTTACCAATCCCTCAGTACTTAATATCAAAATGAATAATGAAATAATGTTTAATTATACGGATTATATTTCTGATATTAATTGTCTTTCTTTTGCTTATGCAAGAGATATTAATAATTTTGGTACAGCAATTATAAGTGTAAAATCCTTTAACTATGGAGATTTAGTTTTAAATAATAGTATTGGTGATTCATTAGGAATGTTTTCTGCGTCTGATCAGATTATAACTTTAGGTTTTGGTAAATTATTATATGAAAAATTGATGCTAGGATTATCATTAAACTTATTAAATTCAAATTATTACATTTATTCATCATTAGCAATTTCTTCAAATATTGGAGTAACCTATTTAAATCTTAAAAAGAACTTTATTTCAAGTTTACTTGTTAAAAATTTAGGAAGGCAATTAACTACTTACAATGTTAATGAATCATTACCCTTTGAAATACAATTTGCTCTAAGTAAAAAATTAGCACATTTGCCATTTAGATACCATATTACATATACAAATTTAAGTCGTTTTGATATAAAATCACCATTTAAGTTAAAGTCACAAACAAATTTTGAAACTGGAAATTTAGAGGTTAAACAAGAAACTTTTGCTAAAACATTTTTAAGACATATAGTTATTGGAGGGGAACTAAATCCTTTTAATAAAAGTTTTTTTATCAGAGGAGGCTTTAATTTTCAAAGAAGATTTGATTTATCTTTATCTAGTTATCCTGCTACTACTGGTTTTTCATGGGGATTAGGATTTAAAGTGTCCAAATTCCGTTTTGATTATAGTCGTTCCTCTTTTCATATATCATCTTATCCAAATTATTTTAGTATTTCTACAAATCTAAGTACCTTTGGATTATAATGAGTTCGAAAATTAATATAGCGATTGATGGTCATTCTTCATGTGGAAAAAGTACCATAGCCAAATCAATAGCTGTAAAATATAATATGAATTATATTGATAGTGGAGCGATGTACAGGGCTTTCACTTTATATTGTTTAGATAATAAAATTATTAATAATCAAAGTATAGATCATACAAAACTAACTAATTATATCAATGATATAAAAATAGATTTTTCTTTCAATAATAAATATGGCGTTTCAAAAACAATTTTAAATAATATTAATGTTGAAGATAAAATAAGAAGCGTAGAGGTTACTAAAAATGTTAGTATTATTTCAGCTGTTCAAATTATTAGAAAAAAATTAATTGCCTTGCAACAAGAATTTACAAAAAATAATAATGTGGTAATGGATGGTAGAGATATAGGTTCAAAAGTTATGCCCAATGCAGATTTAAAATTTTTTTTAACTGCTAAAGCAGAAATTAGAGCGCAAAGAAGATATGAAGAGTTGTCATCAAAAGGATTAAATGTTTCATATAAAAATGTTTTGAAAAATTTAAATTTGAGAGATAAGCATGATATTAGTAGATCAATAAATCCATTAATTATTACTAAAAATGCAATTGTAATTGACAATACGAATCTTTCTTTAAATGAACAAGATGAAATTATTTTTAGTAAAATCGATAAAAAATTAAAATATGAGAATAACTATTGATAATTATTCTGGATTTTGTTTTGGTGTTGTTTATGCCATTCAAATGGCTGAAGAAATCCTCAAAAAAAAAGGTGTTTTGTATTGCTTAGGTGATATTGTTCACAACGATAAAGAAGTTGATAGATTAAATTCTTTAGGTTTAAAAATTATTAATCATAAAGATTTAAAAAAACTTAAAGATTGTACTGTTTTAATTCGAGCACATGGGGAGCCACCTGAGACATATAATATTGCATTAAAAAATAACATTGAACTTTTAGATGCGTCTTGCCCCGTTGTTTTAAAATTACAGCATCAGATAAAAGAAGGTTATGAAAAAATTAAAAGTATAGATGGTCAAATACTTCTTTTTGGAAAAGAAGGTCATGCTGAAGTTATTGGCTTGTTAGGACAAACAAAAGGTGAAGCTATAGTGATAAAGAATGAAGCAGACTTAAAAAAAGTCGATTTTAATAAGTCAATTTATATATATTCTCAAACAACAAAAAGTCCTCAAGCGTATGAAGATATAACTCAAGAAATTAAGAAAAGAATACAAGGAACTAAAAATAAAGATCTGCAATATATTGTTCATGATACATTATGTAGACAGGTCTCCGGTAGAGAACCTCAGCTAAAACAATTTAGTAAAGAAAATGATATAATTATTTTTGTTAGTGGTAAAAAAAGTTCAAATGGAAAGATGCTGTTTCAATCTTGTAAAGATGAAAATGAAAATTCATATTTTATTTCAGATGTGGGAGAATTAGATGAAAAATGGTTTTCCAATGCAAAATCTGTAGGGATATGTGGGGCTACCTCAACTCCAAGATGGTTGATGGAGAATGTTCAAGATTCAATTATGAAATTAAATTTGACCTAATTAGTATAATTTAAATAATAATTATAAGTTTGCAAACCTTTTTTGAGTCGAAAGGAATTTTTTTTAACATCTCCTTTTGTAACATTAAAATTGACTCTGTTAATGATTACTTAGGATACAAATTTAGAGAAATGTCTGATAAAAAGATGGCTGTATCAAAGCCTGAAAAAAAACCAAGAATAAAAAAAAGTTTAGCAAAAAGTGAAAAGGTTTCAAAAGATTTAAATTTAGAAACTGAAGATTTAGTCACTGATGAAACCAAAGATGTTAATGTTGCTAAGCAAAATTCAAATACAAGTGATTTAAGTAATTCAGAAACTTTTGACTGGGATAAAATTTCTGATAAAGATAAATATACTAATGATCAAAGAGTAAACTTAGAAAAAGAATATATCTCCACTTTACCTGAAGTTGTTGCAAAGCAAGTTATTGATGGAGTAGTTGTTTTAATAACAGATAGAGAAGTTGTTGTTGATATTAATTTTAAATCGGATGGTGTAATATCATTTAATGAATTTAAATATAATCCTGATTTGAAAGTTGGAGACGTTGTTGAGGTTCTAATTGAAAAACAAGAAGATAAAAATGGTCAGTTAGTATTATCTCATAGAAGAGCAAGAGTTTTAAGAGCATGGGAAAAAGTAAATGTAGCATTAGAAAAGAATGAAGTAGTTGAAGGTCAAATTAAAAGCAGAACTAAAGGAGGGATGATTGTTGATGTTTTTGGTATAGAATGTTTCTTGCCAGGATCACAAATCGATGTCAAGCCTATAAGAGACTATGATGAGTATGTTGGTAAAAAAATGGAATTTAAAGTTGTTAAGGTTAATGAATCATTCAGAAATGTAGTTGTTTCTCATAAAGCTCTCATTGAAGCTGATTTAGCAGTTCAGACAAAGGAAATAATGTCTAAATTAGAAAAAGGTCAAGTGTTAGAAGGTACTGTTAAAAATATAACTTCTTATGGTGTTTTTGTTGACTTAGGTGGAATAGATGGATTAATACATATTACAGACTTATCTTGGGGTAGGATATCACATCCAGAAGAAATTGTTTCTTTAGATGAAACAATTAAAGTTGTAATATTAGATTTTGATGAAGGCAAAAGTAGAATTCAGCTAGGNTTAAAACAATTAGGTTCACATCCTTGGGAAAAACTAGATGAGAGCTTAAAGATTGGAGATGAGGTTGAAGGAAAGGTTGTTGTTGTTGCAGATTATGGGGTTTTTGTTGAACTACAAGCTGGAGTTGAAGCTTTACTTCATGTTTCTGAAATGTCATGGTCTACTCATTTGAGATCTGCAAATGATTTTTATAAGAAAGGAGATATACTAAAGGCTCAAATTTTAACTTTAGATAGAGAATCAAGAAAAATGTCTTTAGGAGTTAAACAGTTGACTCCTGATCCATGGGCAGATATTCAGAATAATTTTCCAGTAGGTTCTGAACATAAAGTAAAAGTTAGAAACTTTACAAATTTTGGTATTTTTGTTGAATTAACTGAAGGTGTTGATGGTTTGATACACATATCTGATCTTTCATGGACAAAGAAAATTAAGCATCCTGCAGAATTTGTAAAGGTAAACCAAGAGCTAAATGTTAGAGTCCTTGATATTGATAAGGAAAATAGAAAAATCAGTTTAGGGCATAAGCAGTTNCAAGAAAATCCATGGGATGAATATGAGAGGGAATTTATTGTAGGTCAAGACTATGAAGGAAAAGTAACAGAACTATATGACAAAGGAGCTTTAATTATTTTTAAAGAGAATATAGAAGCATTTTCACCAAAGAGACANAATAAAAAAGAAGATGGTTCTAACATATTAGTTGGAGATACTTTGATGTTTAAAATCTTAGAATTTTCTAAGGAAAACAAGAAGATTTTAGTTTCACACAAAGATACTTATGAAAAAGAACTTTTGATTAAAAAAAATAAAGANAAAAAGGAACGAAAAAAAGTTTTAGATAAAATTGAGAAAGATAAAAAGAAATCTACCTTAGGAGATTTGGAGGATTTNTCAAATTTGAAAGAAAATTTAAAATCTAAAGAGTAGAAAAAACTTTTAAGCCCCTTTTTGGGGCTTTTTTTTATATTTGAATTATGAAAAAAGAATTGCTTAATGAAAAAAAAATATCAATAATTATTGATAGACTTTGTAAAGAGTTAATTGAAAATCACGACAATTTTAATAATACTGTAATTGTTGGTGTTCAGCCTAGAGGAACATTGTTAAGCAATAGGATCATTCAAAAAATTAATTCNTTTTCTAATATTTCTAATATTCAAAATGGTAATATTGATATTTCTTTTTATAGAGATGATTTAGGAAGAAGAAAAACGCCAATCATTCCTCAAGTAATGGATATGAACCTTTCCATAGAATCTAAAAAAGTTATTTTAGTTGATGATGTTTTGTATACNGGAAGATCTATTAGGTCTGCAATTGATGCATTAATGTCTTTTGGAAGACCAAAANGTGTAGAATTATTAACTCTTATAAATAGAAGGTTTAGTAGACATTTACCTATTCAACCAAATTATATTGGTAAAACTATAGANTCTTTAGATTCTGAAAGGGTAATTGTTGAATGGAAGGAGGTGCACAAGCATGATAGAATATTAATAGTTAAATCAAATAAAAATGAATGATTTACATTCAAAACATTTATTAGGAATTAAATATCTTTCACGTGAAGAAATAGATTTAATTTTTAATACAGCAAAAAACTTTAAGAATATTATTAATCAACCTATCAAAAAGGTTCCATCTTTAAGAGATATTACTATTGCTAATTTATTTTTTGAGAATTCAACTAGAACAAAAATTTCCTTTGAATTGGCAGAAAAAAGATTGTCAGCTGACGTAGTAAATTTTTCATCATCATCNTCATCAGTTAATAAAGGAGAAACTTTATTAGACACAGTTAATAATATTTTAGCAATGAAGGTAGATATTGTAGTTATTAGGCATCCAAGTCCTGGAGCCTCAGTTTTTTTATCCAGAAATATTGATGCAAGAATAGTAAATGCTGGCGATGGTTCTCATGAACATCCTACTCAAGCATTACTTGATTCATTTTCCATTAAAGAAAAATATGGAGATATTAAAGGAAAGAAAGTAGTTATTATCGGAGATATAATTCATTCTAGAGTTGCTTTGTCTAATATTTATTGCTTGCAGAAACTAGGGGCAAAAGTGAAAGTGTGTGGCCCTTCATCATTAATGCCAATTAATTTAAAAGTATTAAATGTAGAAAGAATTAATAAATTAGAAGATGCTTTACAATGGTGCGATGTAGCAAATGTTTTAAGAATACAAATAGAAAGACAAAATGTAAGAAGTTTCCCTTCATTAAGGGAGTATAGTATGCTATATGGTATTAATAGAGAAAAATTAGATAAATTAGGTAAGAAAATTACAATTATGCACCCAGGTCCAATTAATAGAGGTGTTGAGTTAAGTTCTGATGTAGCTGATTCTGATCATTCAATTATTTTAGATCAAGTAGAGAATGGTGT
>PBQB01000061.1 GCA_002724895.1 Flavobacteriales bacterium | reverse complement strand
AGCAGCAACAGCAGCAGAGCAAAGTTGTTGTCGCATTTTATGCAAGTGCCGACTAGTTCCGTGCATTCCTCCACTTCTTTTTCTTCATCAGCTGCTTCTATTTTTTCTTCTTTTTCACCCGATTTAGAAATATTGTTTTCAGGGTCTTTTGAGATTTCTTCGTTCGTAACAGCTTCGATATTATTGCTTAATGAGTTTTTTCTTGAAATTAATCCCCAAGACATAATTAAACAACTAACTAAAATTACAAACAAAAGAGTTCCTTGAAGCTCGGGGCCAAGGCTTAGTTGTTGAGGAATAGAAAAGAACAAAAGAATAGTAATTAATCCTCTTGGGGCAACAAAGAGCTGAGGAAAAATATTTTTTCCACTAAATAAAAACAATACAATACAACGAATTACATATATAATCAAAAGAGTTAGAAGGCCAAGACCAATAACTTTTAGGCTTAAAAGTGAGCCTAAGTAGGCGGACCATCCAAAAACAATAAAAAAGAAGGTTCTTACAACAAATGCAGACTCAGCGGTAATTGTTTTAAAATCATACAAAATATTTTTTAGAGAATCAAAACTCACTATAGAAGAGAGCCGTTTAAAAAATAGTCGATAATTATTTAAAATTAAACCAAAAACTAAAATCATAATTAAAGAAGAGAGGTGAAATAGCTTGCCAATTGCATAAATTAATAACAAAATTGCAATAATTAGAAAAAGTTTAACATGACCTCTAATATTTTGAAAAGCATAAATTATTATATATGATAAGAAAACAGAAAAAATAATTGTTAAAAACAAATTACCAAACATTTCCCCATAAACACTACTCCCTTCAGAAGCCTGACTTAAGGTCAAGACGCTGTAAAAAGCAACGATACCTAGAATATCAGAAATAGTGCTTTCATATATCATAAACTCTTTCTTTTCTTCGCTTAAGTCTTCTATACTTGGAAGAATAATCGCAGAACTAAGAATAGAAAGAGGTATAGTATATAACAAGGCGTTTATAAGGCTTACATCAAGTAGGTAACAAAAAGAAAGAGCACATACATATGAAGTGCCAATTAAACCAACTAAAGCAACAAGAAAAGATTTTGTAATTAGAGGCATTTTGTTTTTCACTAGCTCTAAGTCCAAAGCAGCCTCTAAAACAATCAAAATTAAACCTACTACGCCAAGAACTTCTAGTATGGGAAAAAGGTTGGGCTTTTCTATGCCCATAAAACGAAGGCAATAATTAATAACGACACCAAGACCAATAAGCAAAAGAACAGAAGGGATCCCTGTTTTTTTTGAATATACATTAAATAGATATGAAATGATAATAGTAAGAGAAAAAATTATAATGTAGTGATATGTAGAAAGGGCTAAAAGCATTTATAAAAGTCTAAAAATATCATTTGCATTTGCATATACGACCAGGGCAAGCAATAAAAACATCCCAACAGCTTGAGCATATTCCATAAATTTTTCTGGAGCTGGTTTCCCAATAATTATTTCGTACAACAAAAACATAACGTGCCCTCCGTCTAAAGCGGGAATTGGTAATAAATTCATAAAAGCAAGCATTAATGAAAGAAATGCAGTTAGGTTCCAAAAAGCTTCCCAGTTCCAGGTTGCCGGGAACAAAGAGCCGATAGCACCAAACCCGCCCATACCTTTATATGCACCAGTATTTGGATTAAGAATTAGTTTAAATTGATCAATATAGCTTAGAAGCTTCTTTTTGGCTTTTTTGTATCCAGCAGGAAAAGACTGCAAGAGGGAAAAATTTTGAGAAGCAAACGTGTATGTATTAAACTCTTCAAGTTGGGAAAAAGAAAAGAGGCCAGGAACGAAACCAAGCTTCCCCTCGCTTGAAACCAAGCAAGAAAGAGTAATTTCTTCGTTAGATCGCTCGACAATCAAGTCAACATTTTTTCCACGATAATCTTCTAATGCTAATTTAAATTGATCAAAATATTTATAACGAACACCGTTCATTCCAATTATGATGTCGTTCTTTAAAAGACCAGCTTTTTTTGCATTGGAATTTTCAGAAAAACCCGAAATAACAGTTGGGATTCTAGGCATTAAAATTAGCTTGTTGGAGGCATTTAAAAACTGATCAACAACGTTTTCAGGCATATATAGGTTAACCCTTTCCCCACCTCTTTCAACCGTAATGACATCAGAAACAATAATTTTTTCTAGTACATCCGTAAACCGCTCTATTTTTTTTCCGTCAGCAGAAACAATTTTATCTCCAGTTTTAAAACCTAGGTTTTCGGCCATTTTTTCAGTACACCAAACACCATCATTCAAACTGTCATTGGGTAAGTATTTATCCCCGTAAACGAAAAGGGTTAGAGAATAAATAAAAACGCCTAAAAGTAAATTAACAGCTACACCTCCAACCATTATAATTAATCTTTGCCAGGCAGGTTTTGCTCTAAATTCCCATTTTTCAGGAGCTTTTTTCATTTGATCTTTGTCCATTGACTCGTCAATCATTCCAGAAATTTTAACATAACCCCCTAAAGGCAACCACCCAACCCCATACTCAGTGTCTCCTATTTTCTTTTTTAGGACAGAAAACCAGGGGTCAAAAAAAAGATAAAACTTTTCCACTTTAGTTTTAAAAAGTTTTGCAGGAATAAAATGTCCAAGCTCATGCAAAACAACCAATATCGATAGGCTCATTAACAATTGAGAGGCTTTAATTACAATATCCATTAGATCAGGCTTTTTGCAAATTTACGGGTTTCATTATTTGTTTGTATATAATCATCTAAAGTTGGACTTTTTACAAAAGTAATTTTTTGCATGCAATTAGCAATTAATTCAGGCATATTTAAAAAACTAATTTGGTTTTTTAAAAATGCCTCTACAGCAACTTCATTTGCGGCATTTAAAATACAAGGAACGTTACCCCCCTGTTTAAGGGCTAAAAAAGAAAGCTCAAGGTTTTTAAATGTTTCTAAATTTGGTTTTTCGAAAGTTAAGCTTGGGAAGTCAAAAAAAGAAAATCTAGCAAAGGTGTTTTTTATTCGATTAGGAAAACCAAGGGCATATTGAATTGGGGTTTTCATGCAGGGGACACCCATTTGAGCTATTACTGAGCTGTCGATAAATTGGACTGCGGAATGGATTACAGACTGAGGATGAACAACTACACTAATTTGATCAGGACTAAGGTTAAAAAGCCATTTTGCCTCAATAACTTCAAGCCCTTTGTTCATCAGTGTTGCGGAATCAACGCTTATTTTTTTTCCCATATCCCAGTTTGGGTGTTTCAGCGCATCTTCCTTGCTCACACGCGTTAACTGTTTTTTAGAGAAGCCCCTAAAAGGCCCTCCAGAAGCAGTTAAATAAAGTTTTTCCACTGCAAGAGGCTCTTCACCATTAAGACATTGAAATATTGCTGAGTGCTCTGAGTCTACGGGAATAATAGGGACATTATGTTCTTTGCATAAGGAGCAAATTAATTCTCCAGCGACAACAAGTGTTTCTTTGTTAGCCAAAGCGATAGTTTTTTTTGATTTTATAGCGCTAATAGTAGGAAGTAATCCAGAATAACCAACAAGAGCGGTTAATACAAGCTCAACCTCAGGGATTTTAACCACTTCAACTAGAGCGTTAGCTCCAGAAAGAACATTTATAGCTTNATTTTTTAAAGCGGACTTAACTTCTGTATATTTTTTTTCATTCACTATAACCACATAAGAAGGTTTAAACTTAATTGCTTGTTTAATGAGTAGAGAGCTGTTATTATTTGCGGTTAAGACAANAACCTCAAACATACTCTTATGTTCAAAAACAACATCGAGAGTTTGTCTTCCTATCGACCCTGTTGATCCTAATATGGCGATCTTTTTTTTAATCATTTTTTAAAATTGTTAGTTGGTTGGCAATTAACCTATCATTAGCCAATCGTGGCGTTTTGTTTTGACCCCCAAGTTTACCTACAGATTTCATGTAGTCTATAAATCCATTCTTTTTAACGCAACTAATTTTCAAGGTCCTTAAAANACCATCTGTAATTAAATCTCTATAATAAACATTTCTTTTTTGTAAATTACTATCTAATAAGAGGGCAAACTCATCTAAACAGGAGGGGGTGCACTCAAATTCAATGAACCACTCATGAAAAGGTAGTCCAGATTTCGGGTTAACTTGAGGGGCTACATGAAACTCTTTTATTTCAGCAGACATTATAGAAAGAGCTTCTTTTAATGAGGACTCAACCTCTTCAGCAATTACATGTTCACCAAAAGCGGATGTAAAATGTTTAATTCTGCCGGTTACAATTATTTTATATGGGTTTATACTTACAAACTTTACAGTGTCACCTATGTTGTAGCCCCACAAACCGGCATTTGTATTTAAAATAATAACATAGTTTGTATCTAAAGAAACATCTTTTAACCAAACTCGTTTGCCAGCCCCATTATTAAAATCAGCAACGGCAATAAACTCATAAAAAATATTGTTGTTAACACAAAGCGTCATACCCTTTTCTTTTTGAGAGTCTTGATATGCAATAAACCCTTCTGAAGCAGGATAAAGTTCAATTCCAGCAAATTTTTTATTAATTAGTGCTTTGAAAGAGTTTTTGTATGGCTCAAAATTAACTCCGCCGTACATGTAAACAGATAGGTTAGGGAAAATATCACCAATAGAGGAGCTAGTCTTTTCAATAAGCTTTTCAAAATACATCTGGACCCATGGGGGTATCCCCCCAATAAGAGTCATGTTTTCAGAGANNGTTTCATTAACAATAGAATTTATTTTTTCTTCCCAGTTGTCAATACAGTTTGTTTCGTAACTAGGAAGGCGATTTTTTAACAAGTATTTTGGAACATGATGTGCGACAATTCCCGAAAGGCGACCAGTTANAATAGACCCTGTTTTCTTGAGCTTGGGAGACCCCTGTAAAAAAATCATTTTTCCATCAACAATATTTGCGTTCTTAGTTTCAGCGATGTAAGANAAAATGGCATCTCGAGCGCTAATTATATGGTGTGACATAGACTCCTTGCTGATAGGAATATATTTGGTTCCAGAAGTTGTTCCAGAAGTTTTGCAAAAATAAATGGGGCTACCAGGCCAAAGCACATTTTTTTCTCCAGAAATTAAGCGCTTTATATATTTAAGTATACCTTCATAGTCTCTTATAGGAACGTTTCTTTTCCAGTCATCATAGCTTTTGATTTGTTTAAAATTATGATCTTCGCCAAAAGATGTGTTTTTTGCTGTNGAAATTAATGAAANAAGTGTTTTTCTNTGTATTTCAACAGCNTTTTCTTTCCAAAAAGAGTTTTTGAAAACAATATATTTAGCAAAAATTAAAGCGAAAAAAGATTTAAAGGGCATATTAAAAGTTAATAAAGTTTGTAGGGTTTAATGGAAGGCCGTTGTTCCACAGTTCAAAATGCAAGTGTGGACCAGAAGAGAGCTCACCAGAGTTTCCTACCACAGCAATATAGTCGCCAGCCAAAACAAAATCTCCCACNTCTTTAAGTAAAACAGAATTGTGTTTATATACAGAAATATAGTTGTTTTCATGTTGAACCATCAATACATATCCAGTCTCTGCCGTCCACTGGCTAGAAATAACAGTTCCATCTAAGACACTTGAAATTTTAGCACCTTTTTTTGCTACCAAATCAATGCCGAAGTGTTTTGTTTTTAGACAAAAACTATCAATAATTAGTCCAGAAATAGGTGTAAAAAAAGTAAAAAAATTATTTTTCATGTTTTTGTTTGTATATATTGAGCTGTTTTCTTCAGACTCTACGTAAACTCTAAGCAAAGAATCTTCTTTAGATTTTTTAAGGCTAATAGGATGGGTTTGTAAATTGTTTTTTTCTGTAGAGTTAANTTTCTCGTTATTCTTCATAGGAGAATCTGTAATAATCCCCGTTAGATTTTTTAAGTAAGCCTCCCTAGAAACTATTAAANTGTTTAAGGAATCAGTTTTTAAAGATAAAGAAATTAACTGCTCCTGTAGGCGAGAGTTGGTTTTTTCAGGAACATATTCATTAAGAGGGCTGTATGACAACAATAAAAAAGACAATAGCAATGCAACGAAAAGAAATGAGCATATAAACATAACAGTTTTTAAGAAGNAAATCTTTGTGGAAAACTTTTCCTCAAAAGAGTCGGTAGTCATAATAACCAGCCTAAAAGTTTTGGTNAAGCTGTGCCAGAAATTTTTTTTGTTNGAGTTATTTGCCATAATTATTGCAAATATCATAAAAATATAGGCATATTTGTGAGAAANTTTAAGATACAAGTAAAATATTCTAAAATAAAGAGAGTTATTACTAAATGTTGAAGACTTCAAGCCACATTATTATTAAATATTCATTAGTTTTTATATTAAGCGCAATGTTTTTTTCTTGTTCAACAAAGAAAAAAACGTGGTTTCACAGAACATATCACAATACAACAGCCAAATACAATGGATATTTTAATGGAAAAGAAAGTTTAAAGTCAGGAATAAGAAAAATTCATGTAAACCACAAAGACGACTACACATCAATACTTCCGATTTATAAAGAGGTTAATTTGGAAAACTCTAATACACAATCCTACATGGACAAAGCCATAAAAAAGGGTTCTGTTGTTATACAGCGTCATTCAATGAAAATCAGAGGAAAGGAGTATTGCAAGTGGATAGACGACAGCTATCTTTTAGTTGGAAAAGCATATTTTTACAAAGGAGAGTTTCAAGAAGCAATAAAAA
>PBQB01000060.1 GCA_002724895.1 Flavobacteriales bacterium | reverse complement strand
GTATTTATGTTGCGATTGGTCAAAAAAGATCAACAGTAGCTCAAATTCTTAAAACACTTCAAGACGCAGGTGCAATGGATTATACAATAATTGTATCTGCAACAGCATCGGACCCTGCACCTTTACAATTTTTGGCACCATACACTGGTTGTACTTTTGGAGAATTTTTCAGAGATAATGGGATGCACGCTTTAATTATATACGATGATTTGTCAAAACAGGCTGTTGCATATAGACAAATGTCATTACTTTTGCGAAGACCTCCTGGTCGAGAAGCATATCCTGGTGATGTATTCTACCTACATAGCAGATTATTAGAGAGAGCGGCAAAGTTAAATGATGATAACGGGGGTGGTTCGCTTACAGCATTACCAATCATTGAAACCCAAGCAGGAGATGTTTCAGCATACATTCCTACAAATGTAATTTCTATTACTGATGGGCAAATATTTCTCGAGTCTAATCTGTTTTTGTCTGGAGTTAGGCCAGCAATTAATGTTGGAATTTCAGTATCTAGAGTTGGTGGTGCGGCCCAAATTAAATCTATGAAAAAAATATCAGGGACATTAAAACTTGATCAGGCACAGTATAGAGAACTAGAGGCTTTTGCAAAGTTTGGGTCTGACTTAGATGCTGCAACAACGGCTGTTATTGAAAAAGGTAAGAGAAATGTTGAAATTCTTAAGCAGGGTCAATATTCACCACTAAGGGTTGAAGAGCAAGCCGCGATCATTTATTGTGGAACTAACGGGTTACTAATGGATGTTCCAGTAAACAAAATTAAAGAGTTTGAATCAGAATATATAGCCTTTTTACATTTAAAACACCAAGATATTTTAGATAGTCTGGCAAAAGGAAAACTTTCTGATGAAATCACAAATACACTAAAAAGTGTTGCGAAAGAGCTTTCTTCGAAATATAAAGAAAACTAATTATGGCAAACTTAAAGGAGATCCGTTCTAGAATTTCGTCAGTTGCTTCAACAATGCAAATAACCTCTGCAATGAAAATGGTTTCTGCGGCAAAACTAAAGAGAGCACAAGATGCAATTACTCAAATGAGGCCCTATGCAAATAAACTTACAGAACTGTTGCAAAACTTAACAGCAAGTTTAGATTCCTCAGAAGGTGGGATTTATTCTACTAAAAGAAAGGTTAAAAATGTTTTGGTTGTGGCAATTTCTTCTAACAGAGGACTATGTGGGGGATTTAATACAAACATTATAAAGTCAGTAAATAATTTAATCGAAGGTGAACACTCGAAAAAACAGGTTGATATTATTTCTATTGGGAAAAAAACAAGCGAATACTTTACAAAAAACAACTTAACACCTATAAAAGTATATGATGAGTTATTTAATGATTTAACATATGAAAATGTTGCACAAATTGCCGAAGAGATTATGAAAAAATACCTTTCTGAAAGATATGACAAGGTTATATTGGTTTATAACCAATTTAAAAATGCCGCAACACAAATTATAATGAATGAAAACTACTTGCCTGTTGAAAACACAGAAAATGAAGGGGTAGCTCAACAGGACTATATATTTGAACCGGATAAAAATCAAATTGTAGAAGATTTAATACCCAAATCATTAACAACCCAGATGTTCAAGGCGATATTAGACTCTCACGCTGCTGAACATGGAGCAAGAATGACAGCAATGCACAAAGCAACGGACAATGCCGGTGAATTAAAAAAAGAATTGGTTTTAACTTATAACAAGGCTAGACAGGCCGCTATTACTGGAGAGATATTGGAAATTGTAGGTGGGGCAGAGGCTTTAAACGGATAAAATCTATAAAACATTTAATCCGAGTTTATGTTTTCCATCAATTAGAACTAAACATATATATTTGTANAAAACAGAATTATATGGATTATCAAAACATTTTAACAAAACAAAATGANGGTGTTTTACTTATAACTATTAATAGGCCNANAAATTTAAATGCACTAAATCATTCAACTATATTAGAATTGAATCATGCTTTTTTGGATGCAGAAAAAAGTAAGAATATAAAATGTTTAATTTTGACAGGAACCGGAAAGCAATCTTTTATTGCAGGTGCTGATATTAAAGAATTTTCAACCTTTAATCAAAAAAAAGGATTAGAACTTTCGAAAAATGGACATAATATACTTTTTGATTTGTTAGAAAACCTGTCTAAACCATCAATAGCAGCAATTAATGGCTATGCTCTTGGAGGAGGNTTAGAGCTTGCGCTTTCATGCTCTTTCAGAATAGCNTCTGAAAACTCTATGATGGGNATGCCTGAAGTTACGTTAGGATTAATTCCAGGATATGGAGGAACACAAAGNCTTCCAAATATAGTAGGAAAAGGACAAGCTTTAGAGATGATTTTAACAGGAAAAATGATATCTGCTAAAAAGGCGAAAGAAATAGGGCTGGTCAATTATGTCACGAAACAAGAAGAACTATTATTAAAAGCAAAGCAACTTGCCTTGACAGTTGTAAAAAATTCCCCAAGTGCAATTTCGAAAGCAATACAATGTGTTAATATCGGTATTAAAAATATAGAAAAAGGCTTTCATGAAGAGCAAAAACAATTTGGAAAATGTTTTGAAACCGAAGATTTTAAAGAGGGGATAAGTGCATTTTTAGAAAAAAGAAAACCTGATTTTAATTGAAAGAGCTTTCAAAACTAGCAAATCAAACATTTATATATGGATTAAGCAGTATAATAGGTCGACTATTAAATTATCTGCTTGTTCCATTGTATACTAGGTGTTTTTCACCCTCTGAGTATGGAGTAGTAACAGAAATTTATGCATATGTAGCGTTTTTTACAATTATTTTAACATATGGAATGGAAACAGCATTTTTTAGATTTTCAGTNAAAGAAAAAAANAATAGAAATGTGTTTTCCACGACATTGATATCAATTATATTTTCCTCTACAGTTTTTGTTTTTTTAATGTTGTTAAACTCACAGCAAATAGCTTCATTAATAGGGTATTCAAACAATCAAGAATATATAGTTTGGTTTTCAATTATATTAGCGTTAGATTCTATTTCAGCGATCATCTTTGCTAGGCTTAGAAAGAAAAATCAAGCAGTTAAATTTGCTTTAGTTAGAATTATAAATATTGCTGTTAATATTATTTGCAACATTTATTTTATACTGATAAAAGGGTTTGGAATAGAATATATATTTATTTCTAATCTTATCTCTTCTGGANTGATGTTGATGTGTTTATTTCCAGAAACAATTAGAATTTCATGGAAATTTAATTTTTCACTATGGAACAAAATGCTGAAATATTCATCACCGTTATTAATTGCGGGATTAGCAGGGGTGATTAATGAAACTCTAGACCGNGCATTGCTTAAGCAATTACTACCNAATTCTAAAACAGCTCTTTATGAGCTTGGACTGTACGGAGGCTTTTATAAACTGGCAATGATAGTTACGCTATTTGTGCAAACGTTTAGATATGCAGCGGAACCATTCTTTTTTGCACAATCNAATAATAAATCATCAAAAAAAGTTTATGCAAGTATTATGGAATATTTTGTTATGTTCATGAGTGTAGTATTTTTATTAATAACAACATATTATGAGTTTTTTGTAAACTTTTTAGGACCTACTTTTCACGATGAAAGAGGTTTTTTTGTTGTTTCAATTTTATTGTTAGCAAATATTTTTTTGGGGATTTATTATAATTTATCAATATGGTATAAATTAACAGATAAAACTTATTTCGGCGCTCTTTTTTCTCTTGTTGGCGCTGTAATTACAATAGTAATGAATCTAATCTTAATACCTAAAATAGGATTTAAGGGTTCTGCTATTACAACACTTGCGTGTTATGTGGTAATGACAATAACATCTTATTTTTTATCAAAGAAGCATTATTCAATACCATACGATTTGAAACGATTATTTTTGTATTTAATGTTAATGTTAATTTTATACACCCTTATCTTTTACACCTCATTTAGTATATATATTAACACATTATTATTGGTTGGTTTTTTACTTGTTTTGATTTTCTTGCAAAAACATAAAAAAAAGATTAATTTTCAAGCTTAAAAAGTTATTGTGAAAATAAAGATNATAAACAAGTCAAACAACAAACTGCCTGAATATGCAACACCTCAATCTGCAGGAGTTGATTTAAGGTCTAATNTTTCTGAGCCAATAGAGCTTAATTCGCTTGAAAGAAANCTTGTTAAGACAGGAATTTACTTAGAATTACCAATTGGATTTGAAGCGCAGATACGCCCACGTAGTGGCCTAGCAATTAATAAAGGTATTACAGTTTTAAATACACCAGGGACAATTGACTCTGATTATAGAGGAGAAATAGGAGTAATTTTAATCAACCTATCCAATCATAAAGTTGTTGTTGAGCCCAATGAAAGAATAGCACAAATGGTGATTTCAAAACACGAACAAGCAGTATGGAAAGAGACTGAATCATTAAAAGCTTCTGTTAGAGGTGCCGGAGGCTTTGGAAGTACAGGAAAAAAATAAAAAAACATGAAGATAATTGTACCGATGGCTGGTAGAGGCTCAAGGTTGAGACCACATACATTAACAACGCCAAAACCGTTAATTTCAATTTCAGGAAAACCAATAGTTCAAAGACTTGTCGAAGATATTGCGGAAACATGTAATGAAAAAATTGAAGAAATAGCGTTTATAATAGGTGATTTTGGTATAGAGGTTGAAAATAAATTAAAAGAAATTGCTACAAAATTAGAAGCAAAAGGAACTATTTATTATCAAAATGAACCCCTTGGAACTGCACATGCAATCTTATGCGCAAAAGAATCTCTTTCAGGTAGATGTGTAGTTGCATTTGCAGACACTTTGTTTAAGACAAAATTTGTTTTGGATAAAACAAAAGATGGAATAGTTTGGGTTAAACAAATAAAAGATCCGTCATCTTTTGGGGTGGTTAAACTTAACAAAAATAGCGAAATTGAAGCCTTTATTGAAAAGCCAACTAAATTTGTTTCAGATTTAGCAATTATTGGTGTATATTATTTTAAATCAGCAGAATCATTAAAAAAAGAATTACAATTTCTGATTGATAAAGATATTAAGGATAAAGGTGAATACCAATTAACTAGNGCTTTAGAAAACATGCAAAAAAACGGTTTAAAATTTGGAACAGGAAAAGTTGACGAGTGGTTAGATTGTGGAAACAAGAATTCTACANTACAGACTAATGCTAAAATATTGGANTTTCAGGGAAATAATGTTTCGGGTAAGGCGATGTTAGAAAACACAAAAGTTGTTGCACCGTGCTTTATTTCTGAAAATGCAATTATTAAAAACTCAATTATTGGACCTTATGTATCAATAGGAAGTAATACATCTATCCAAAACACAGTAATAACGAATTCTATGGTTCAAAATAATTCAAACATCAAAAATGCAAAGCTTGAAAATTCAATGATAGGAAACAATGTTGTTTTTGATGGAAAGTTGTTATTGCAAGAAGTTAGTTTGGGAGATTATTCAGAGGTAAAATAATGATAAAGTTACTATCAATAACCATATTTTTAANTTTAAGCCTACAAAGTTTTGCTCAATGGAAATCATTTTATCCAAGTAGNNAAAAAAAAGAGGAAAGTGTTAAGAAAGAAGAAAAAACCGAGGCAAATAAACAGAAGTTTGATAAGAATTATTTTGAAGGAATAAAAGCAAAGTCTTTAGAAAACAATGAAAAAGCGATAAAATNTTTTTCTAAATGTTTGGAATTAAATTCTGAGAGTGCACCTGCTCTATACGAGCTGTCTCTTTTNTATCAAAAACAAGGAGATTTTAATTTAGCTCTAGAAAAAATTAATAAAGCAATANCCTTAGATTCAGAAAANAAGTGGTTTATTCTAACAGCTGCAGAAATTAATTTTTCTACACAAGACTTTAAGACCGCGTCCACACAATACAAACGNCTAATAGAGCTCGAGCCTAAAAAAGANGAANTTTATTTTCAATTGGCGGANGTATATATTTATGATGAAGATTATAAAAGCGCAATTACTGTATACGATGATTTAGAAAAAATTAATGGCCCAAATAAATTGCTATACATTCAAAAGCATAAATTATTTATGCAGTTAAAAAGAGAAGATAAAGCGATAAAAGAGCTAGAACGAGCCCTCAGAAAGTATAAGGATGACCTTGAGCTTATGCAATTGTTAGCAGAGGCATTTTTATTAAATAATCAAAAAAAAGAGGCATTTATAGTTTTCAATAAAATGTCTAAAATATCACCAGATAATGGCAGGCTTCACTTAAGTTTGTCTGAATACTACCGAGATATTGGCGAAAATGAAAAGTCTTTTGAAGAGCTTCATTTGGCATTCAAAAGNAAAACATTAAGCATAGATGTTAAGGTTGGAATTTTAGTNTCATATTTTGCATTAATAAATTATGAAGAGAAAATGAAAGAGCAAGCTCTTAAGTTGGGAAAGACATTAGTTTTGGTTCATAAATCAGACCCAAAAGCTCATGCTGTATATGCNGATCTTTTNTATTCNTGTAATATGTTTACNGATGCAGAGATTCATTACGAAGAAGTTTTATCNATGGAAAAAAGCAAGGTAGAAGTNTGGANTCAANTNCTATTTATTCAGATTGAAAAAAAAGACTTTGATAAAATGCTAGAACTAAGTAGTCAAGCAATAACCTACTTTCCTTTTAATGCATTATTATACTATTTTAACGGTATAGCGAATTATAGGCTAAGCAACACAGAAGAAACTGTAAAATCGTTAAATTCCGGTTTAGAATTTATTGTAGACAATGATGTTTTGTTACTGGAATTTTATTCGTCTTTAGCAGAAGCACATAACACCTTAGATAACTATGAACTTTCAGATTCGTTTTATGAAAAAGCTTTAGAATTAGATTCACATAACGTAATAGTTTTAAACAATTATGCATATTACTTATCTCTTAGAAAAGCAAAGTTGCTTAAAGCAAAAAGAATGTCATTTAAGTGCAATTCTTTAGAACCTAACAATGGAACATATCAAGACACTTATGCGTGGATATTATATCAAAACCTTGAATATTCTGAGGCAAAAAAGTGGATATTAAAGGCGTTAGAAAATGGAGGTGAAAAGAACGCTATAATAGTAGAACATTACGGAGACATACTATATAAATTAGGAGAAACTANAGAGGCGATTAAGAATTGGGAAAAAGCAAAAGAACTNGGTGANGGGTCAATTTNTTTAGAAAGNAAAATACAAGAAAAAGAATTATATGAGTAAANNTTTTTTTTTNATAATAATACTTTTAATCACNTCCTGCTCACTACAAAAGCAAACNCTATNNAANAAAGNAGANAAAAGTGAATTGCAAAGATTGANAGANTTTAACTCATTTAGACCGGCATNNATNTATATTGAAGGAGAAGGGTCNNTTAAAATGGAAAATCAAAAANTAGACTTTAATTTTACNTTAAATTCAAAAAGAGACAGCATTGTNCTAATCTCTATAAAAGGNCCTTTNGNAATTGAATTTTTTAGAGTAAAAGTTTTGCCAGAAAAGATTTTTTTAATTGACAGGATNCAAAAATCNTACNTNGAGGAAAGNTTNTCTTNTCTAAATACGTTTTTTAANACAAGTTTTAACTTTAAGGATTTAAATAACATTATATAT
>PBQB01000059.1 GCA_002724895.1 Flavobacteriales bacterium | reverse complement strand
AATTTAGGATTTATTCATATGGAACTTAAATTATTTGATGTAGCAGTAAATAATTTTTCAGATGCAATATATTCTGATAATCTGTTCTATGAAGCTTATTATTCTAGAGGAGTTTGCTATGAAACATTGGGAAATATAATGCAAGCTGAAGTTGATTATAAAAGAGCTATTGAAATTGATTCAAATTATGTATATGCTATTGAAGCCTTACTGGAATTGAAAGAAAAAAATAAAAACTATAAGAACTAAGAAACAGTATTAACAACAGCCTTAAATGCATTAGGATGATTCATAGCTAAATCTGCCAAAACCTTTCTGTTTAAACTTATATTTTTTGTATTTGTTTTACCAATAAATTCTGAATAGGACATTCCGTATAATCTGGCTCCTGCATTAATTCTTTGTATCCATAATGCTCTAAAAACTCTTTTTTTGTTTCTTCTGTCTCTGTAAGCATACTGTAGAGCTTTTTCTACTGCATTTTTGGCAACGGTATGAACATTTTTTCTTCTCCCAAAATAACCTTTAGCAGCTTTAATTATTTTCTTTCTTTTTGCTTTCGCAGCAACTGAGTTAACTGATCTTGGCATAACTTCTTATTTATATTAATATTTTTTGTTAAACAATATAAAACTAATTAGTTTGATTTAAACACCTAATTGTGATTTTATATTTTTAGTATCTGCTTTAGAAACATATCCTGTTTTAGTTAGATTATGTTTCTGTTTAGTCTCCATTTTTGTTAAAATATGTGACTTAAAAGCATGTTTTCTTTTAATTTTTCCAGAGCCTGTAAGCTTGAATCTTTTTTTAGCTCCGGCTTTAGTTTTCATTTTTGGCATTTTACTATTATTTATTATTTTTTTTTGGTGCTATTATCATTATCATTTTCTTTCCATCTAATTCAGGCATAATTTCTACTATTCCAACATCTTCTAGTGCCTGGGCTAGCTTTAAAAGTAAAATTTGTCCTTGGTCTTTAAAAATTATGGTTCTCCCTCTAAAAAAAACAAATGCTTTAACTTTAGCGCCATCATTAAGAAACTTTCTTGCATGCTTTAGCTTAAAATCAAAATCGTGTTCTCCAGTATTAGGACCAAATCTAAGTTCTTTTACAACTACTTTTTGAGTTTTACTTTTTATTGCTTTTTGTTTCTTTTTTTGATCATATACAAATTTTTTATAGTCAATAATTTTACAAACTGGTGGATCTGCTTTTGGAGAAATTTCTACTAAATCCATATCAAGTTTTTGAGCGGTTTCAAGTGCTTTACTTATTGCAACTATTTTGGATTCAATTTTATCCCCAACTATTCTGACAAATGGAGCTCTTATTGATTGATTGATCCTTAGTTGATTTTTTTTCTCTTTTTTATCAAATCTTCTTTTTGCGATTATTTTAATTTTTATTTGTTAAGTTATTAATTTGTTTTAATATTAATTCTTTAAAATTATTTACAGTCATTTTTCCTAAAATTTCTCCTCCATGTTTTCTTACTGAAATCATGTTTTCATTTTTTTCTTGTTCACCAACAATTATGATGAAAGGGTATTTTGAAACTTCAGCATCTCTAATTTTTTTTCCTGTTGTTTCAGCTCTTTCATCCGTTGGGCCGCAAATATCGTAATTTTTTAGAAATACAGATACTTTTTTTGCATATTCATGGTATTTTTCACTAATAGGTAAAATAATGAATTGATCTGGACTTAACCATAATGGGAAATTACCCCCACAATGTTCTATTAGTACCGCAACAAATCTTTCCATTGAGCCAAAAGGTGCTCTGTGAATCATTATTGGTCTATGCTTACTATTATCTGCACCAACATATTCTAAATCAAATCTTTCTGGAAGATTGTAGTCAACTTGTATTGTTCCTAATTGCCATTCTCTTCCTATAGCATCATTAACCATAAAATCTAACTTTGGACCATAAAATGCCGCTTCCCCATATTCAATAACTGTTTTTAAATTTTTTTCTTTTACGGCCTCAATAATTGATTTTTCTGCTTTTTCCCAATTTTCTTCAGAACCAATATATTTTTCTTTATTTTCTTTATCTCTTAAGGATATTTGTGCTTTAAAGTTTTCAAATCCTAAAGAATTAAAAACATATAATACAAGATTAATTACAGAAATGAACTCTTCTTTTAATTGATCAGGTCTTACAAATATATGTGCATCATCTTGTGTAAAACCTCTTACTCTAGTAAGTCCATGTAATTCTCCTGATTGTTCATAACGATACACAGTTCCAAATTCTGCAAATCTAACTGGAAGATCTTTGTATGAATATTGTTTTGATTTATAGATTTCACAGTGATGAGGACAATTCATTGGTTTTAAGAAAAATTCTTCATCTTGATTTGGTGTTTTAATTGGTTGAAAGGAATCTTGGCCATATTTATCATAATGACCAGAACAAACATATAAATCTTTATTACCTATGTGAGGTGTGTAAACAGGTAAATAACCTGCTTCTGTTTGTGCTTTTTTTAAAAAGTTCTCTAATTTTTCTCTTAAACGTGCTCCTTTTGGAAGCCATAATGGAAGACCTTGACCAACTTTATGTGAAAAGGTAAATAGCTCCATCTCTTTTCCTAATTTTCTGTGATCTCGTTTTTTAGCTTCTTCAACTAAATTTAAATAATTTTTAAGATCTTTTTGTTTTGGAAATGAAATTCCATAAATTCTAGTTAATTGTTTTCTTTTTTCATCTCCTTTCCAGTAAGCTCCTGCTATACTTGTTAATTTTATTGCTTTAATTTTTTCAGTTGAAAGTAAATGAGGTCCTTTACATAAATCAGTAAAATTTCCTTGTGAATAAAATGTAATATCTCCATCCTTCAAATCTTCTAATAACTCTAATTTATAATTATCTTTTTTTTGCTCGAAATAAAGTGATGCATCTTTTTTTGAAATTTTTTTTCTTTTAAATGTAACATTTGTTTTTGTTATTTCAAGCATCTTCTGCTCAATTTTTGGTAAATCATCAGATGATAAAACTTTATTTTCAAGATCAACATCATAATAAAAACCATTATCAATAGCAGGGCCAATTCCAAATTTTATATTTGGGTATAATTCTTGAAGTGCTTCTGCCATTATATGTGCTGTAGAGTGCCAAAAACATTTTTTTCCTTCTTTTTCATTCCAACTATAGAGACTTATTTTTGCATCATTAATGATTGGTCTGTTTAGATCCCACATCTCATTATTTATTTTTGCAACAATTGTATTTCTAGCTAATCCTTGTGAAATACTTTTTGCAATTTCAATTGGAGTAATACCATTTTCAAATTGTTTTATATTTCCATCAGGGAATGTGATATTAATCATAAACATAATTTTAATTTTACAAATATAATCATTAGATTTTATGATTGAATTACACCAGGGTTATATCTTTTGGTTTCAGAATTATGATTTGCACATTCAATTCCCAAAGATATAATTTTTCTAGTTTCAACAGGATCAATTATTGCATCTACCCATAATCTTGCGGCTGCATAATATGGTGATGTTTGTTCCTCATATTTTTTAGCAATTTTATCAAATAATTGTTTCTCTTTTTCTTTGTCAATAATTTCTCCTTTAGATTTAAGTCTATTTTTTTCTATTTGAAGTAATACTTTTGCTGCTTGTTCTCCTCCCATAACTGCAATTTTCGCAGTTGGCCAAGCTACTATAAGTCTTGGATCATAAGCCTTTCCACACATTGCATAATTTCCTGCACCATAGGAATTTCCTAAAATAACAGTGAATTTTGGAACCACTGAGTTTGACATTGCATTAACCATTTTTGCTCCGTTTTTAATAATTCCATCATGTTCTGATCTTGATCCTACCATAAATCCTGTAACATCTTGTAAAAAAACTAAAGGAATATTTTTTTGATTACAATTTGCTATAAATCTTGTTGCTTTGTTTGCAGCATCTGAATATATAACTCCTCCCAGTTGCATTTCTCCTTTTTTTGTTTTAATTACTTCTCTTTGGTTTGCAATAATACCAACAGACCAACCGTCAATTCTTGCGTAACAACATACAATACTCATTCCATATTTTGCTTTATATTCTTCATATTTTGATTCATCAACTAATCTTTTAATTATTTTTTTGATATTGTAAGGTTTTGTTCTGTCCTTAGGAATTAAACCGTATATTTCTTTTTGATTCTTTAATGGTAAACAACTTTTTTTTCTATTAAATCCTGCTTTTTTTTTATCACCAATCTTATCAATTATATTTCGAATTTTGTCTAAAGCATCATAATCATTTTTTGCTTTATAATCAGTTACACCCGATATTTCACAATGTGTTGTTGCTCCTCCTAATTTTTCATTGTCAATTTCTTCGCCAATAGCTGCTTTTACTAAATAGCTTCCAGCTAAAAAAATTGAACTTGTTTTATCTACAATTATAGCCTCATCACTCATAATTGGTAAATAAGCTCCTCCTGCAACACAACTACCCATTATAGCAGATATTTGAGTAATACCCATTGAACTCATTATTGCGTTATTTCTAAAAATTCTTCCAAAATGTTCTTTATCTGGAAAAATTTCATCTTGCATGGGTAAAAAAACACCTGCACTATCAACTAAATAAATTATTGGTAGGTGATTTTCCATGGCGATTTCTTGAATTCTTAAATTCTTTTTACCAGTAATGGGTAGCCATGCACCAGCTTTTACAGTAGCATCATTTGCAATAATTATACACTGTTTATTATGTATCTTTGTTATTCCAGCAACAACACCACCAGCTGGACATCCACCAAATTCATTATACATTCCAAATCCTGCGAAGGAACCTATTTCAAAGAAATTGGCTTCTTTATCTTTTAAATAATCTATTCTTTCTCTAGCAGTTAATTTTCCTTTTTTATGTTGCTTTGCAATTTTTTCAGTACCACCACCTAAAATTATTTTAGAATATTTTTGTTTCATTTCTGAGATTAATAATCTCATTTTATCATCATTTTTGTTAAATTCAAGTTCTTTCATAATTATAACTTTTGTCCAAAAATAATTAAATGATTGTTAAATATTAATTTGTTCTAAATATTGTATACTTTCTGGACCTAGATTGAAAATTAAATCAATTATAGAAAGGTTTGCAATAAAACCATGTTTTTCCATGAAAACTTGTGGGTATTCTATAGGTTTTTGCTTCTTAAAATTATATTCTCTTAAATCATATATATTTGATTTAATTTTTGTTTTAATGTTATTGTTGTTCAAAAATTTTAAAATGATATTGTGTATGGCTAAATTATATTTAAATAAATAATTTTCTTTAGTATGCAATACTTTATATAAATCATCCTTATAAAAATCAAAAAAAGGTGATGAGTTATAGCATGCCTCTAATGATTTCCAATGTTTTTTTTGCCAATCTTCTTCATATGAAATTTTTAATTTACTGATAACAGTCTTACTGCTTTCTTTTCTTTTTTTTGGAATAGTTAACTTTAAAATCCCATTGCTTGAATATATTTCACATCTATTTCGAATACTTTGTTTTTTAAAGTATTCTGTACAATCTATTTTACAATTATATTTTAAAAAGATTGCATAATATTCTATTGGTGCAAAATAAGCTATAGGAATAATTATATTATTTGACACTACTAAATAATCTTCTCCATCTAATTTTTTTAATTCCTTTTGCATTTTTATCCCAACTCATCCAGATAAACAATGCTTTTCCTACAATATGATTTTCCGGTACAAAACCCCAAAATCTTGAATCAGCAGAGTTATGCCTATTATCTCCAACCATCCAATAGTAATTCATTTTAAATGTGTATTTATCTGTAATTTTATTGTTAATATAAAGATCATTTCCTTTGATTTCAAGTGAGTTATTTTCATATCTTTCAATTATATCTTTATAAAGAGAGATGTTTTCAATAGAAATATTCACAGTTGTATTTTCTTTTGGTATTACAAACTTGTCATGGTTATCAATATTCCATTTATATTTTTTATTGTGAGGAAAAATATAATCTGAATAATAATTTTTAGGTTCAATTCTTCTATTAATTTTTTTAATGTTTGGGAATTTTTTAAGTGTTTCATAATTTTCTTCAGTAAGAGCCATGGCGTATTCATTCTTATTTCTTCCATAACCTTTTTCCGTAATATCATATTTCTCATAAAGTCTATTTAAATTTAAAGGAGAGGCTGTTTTAATATCGTATCTCCATTGTTTTTTCATTCCTATTTTTGATGTTTGTGGTTTATTATTTACAAATAATTTTGAATTTATCATTTCTATTGTATCTCCGGGTAACCCTACACATCTTTTAACGTAATTTTCTTTTTTATCTATGGGTCTGCCTAGTTTTTCAGCGGGCCAATTAAATACTACACAATCATTTCGTTTAACTTTTCCAAAACCTTTCATTCTATGATATGGTAGCTGAATTATTTCAGAGTATGATTTTCCACCAAAAATTGGCATTGTATGATGGACTAGTGGAAAAGCTATTGGCGTCATTGGTACTCTTGGTCCATAACTTACTTTGCTAACAAATAAAAAATCTCCTATAAGCATTGATTTTTCCATTGAGGATGTGGGAATAGTATATGCTTCTATAATGAATGTCCGAAGAAGAGTTGCAGCAATAACTGCAAACACTATTGCGTCAAACCAACTTCTAATTTCACTTTTTATTTTCTTTTTTTTCTTTTTTTTCTTTTTCCAAAATTGCCAATTAATTGTTTCCCAAAATAGAATATCAGCAATAATTAGTGGAACAAAGTATAACCATTCTCCACCAATTAAATAAACAAAGAATGACCACAAAATTGTACCTAAAATAAAAATTATAATTTTTAGCTTACTCTTTAAAAGAAGTTTAATATTTTCCATTTTCAACTTTAATATTTAATTACATCTTGCATGCTATATACACCTTTCTTACCAATAATCCACTCTGCTGCTGTTAGAGCACCTAATGCAAATCCATCTCTATTAATAGCACTATGTTTAATTTCTAAAATATCTTCATTAGATTTATAACAAATACTATGATCTCCAATTATATTTTTAATTCTTTTAGCATCTATTGGGATATTTTGATCATAATTTTTTTTTATATCATTTGCTAGTTGGATAGCAGATCCACTAGGCATATCTTTTTTTTGAAGATGATGTGTTTCACTTATTTTAATTTTATAATTAAAATTTTTAATCAAACAACTTATTTTTTTGTTAGCTTCGAATATTATGTTCATTCCAATACTAAAATTTGCAGAGTGTAACATTGCACCGTTTTTTTCTATACATATTTTTTTAATTTTTTCAAGTTTATTATTCCATCCTGTTGTACCTGAAATGACCGGTATATTATTGTCTAAAGCATATTTGACATTTTTAAATGCCGTTTCGGGAGTACTAAAATCTATTGCAACATCTACATTTTGTAAGTCTAAGTTTGATGTTGGATTTGATGATGATGAAAATCCTGCAACAATGTAACCTTTATTTGTTGCTAATTGAGAAATTTTTTTCCCCATTTTACCAAATCCCATTAAAATAATATTCATTTTACAAATTTAAAATTTAATTGATAACGTAATATTATTATGCAAAATACTATTATGGTAAATTGGATTTATTTGCATGGAAAGATTTTCATTAATATTATATTCTAATAAATGAGCACTTACTGAAGCATCAATTATATTTAATATATATGCCAATGAAAAAAATAAAACAGATATTTCTGTATTTCGTCTATAGAAGGTTGATAAAATTTTTAAATCATCGTTATTGTATTGCAAATCATCACTTAAATCTCCATTAATCCTACTAATATATGTGTCTTTATATAATTTATAGCTAGTATAATTTTGATTTATGTAATAACCTGAAGTTATTAGTCCAGCATATATAATAGGTATTTTCCAGTATTTTTTTGTATGAAATTGTCCTAGTCCTGGAACTATAGATGAATAAATTGCAGCTTTTTTTGGATTAAAATTATTTTTATCTTGTGAGTAAACATTATAACTTAAAAAACAAAGTAATATGAAAATCATAGATATATTTATAAAAAAATTATTCATTTATTTTATTTAAGATTCTTTTCAGTTCTTGATCGTTTGCAAATTTGATTATAATTTTACCATTTCCCTTTTTAGAGTTTTTTATATTAATTTCAGTTTTTAATAAATTAGATAAATCAAAAATCATCTTTTGTTGATTAAAAGATATTTTATGTTCTTTTTTATTAGAAACTCTAGTGTATTTTTTGTTACTAAATAACTTAACTAATTCCTCTACTTCTCTTACAGAATAGCAATGAGCTATAGTGTCATGAAATATATTTAGTTGTATTTCTTCTTTTTTTACATTAATTAACGCTCTAGCGTGTCCAGTAGTAATTTTTTTCTCTACTAAACCTTTTTGTATTAAGGGTGGAAGTTTTAATAATCTTAAAAAATTTGTAATTGTAGTTCTGTTTTTTCCCACTCTGTTACTACATTCTTCTTGTGTTAGTTTACATTCTTCAATTAATCTTTTGTAACTTAATGCTATTTCAATGGCATTTAATTCTTCTCTTTGAATGTTTTCTACTAATGCCATTTCTAGCATTTGTTGATCATTGGCGATTCTAATAAAAGCAGGTATTTTTCTTAGTCCAATTATTTTTGAAGCTCTTAATCTTCTTTCACCAGAAATAATTTGGTATTTATTTAGATCAACTTTTCTAACTGTGACTGGTTGTATGACACCCATTTTTTCAATAGATACTGAAAGTTCTTCAATTGTTTTTTGATTAAAATTAGTTCTTGGTTGAAATGGGTTTGTTTCTATTTCAGATACAGTTAGCATACTAACACTATTTTCTTTGCTTTTTTTATTGAGATCAGTAGATATATTTCCTAATATAGCTGATAAACCTTTTCCAAGCGATTTTTTATTATTCATTATTCTTCATTTTTTTTGATTAATTCGCTGGCTAAATTAAGATAGTTAATAGCACCTTTACTTGTAGCATCATGTGTGATAATTGTTTTTCCAAATGATGGAGATTCTCCAAGTCTAACATTTCTATGAATTATTGTTTTAAAAACCATATCTTGAAAATGAGTTTTAACTTCTTCAACAACTTGATTAGATAAACGAAGTCTAGTATCATACATTGTTAACAAAAGTCCTTCTATTTGTAAATTTATATTTAATCTTTGTTGTACTATTTTGATTGTATTTAGTAACTTACCTAAACCTTCCAAGGCAAAATATTCACATTGAATAGGCACAATAACGCTATCTGAAGCCGAGAGTGCATTTAATGTAAGTAACCCTAATGATGGAGCACAATCTATAATTATATAGTCATAATTTGCTTTAACTGGGTTTAACAATTGACGTATTCTATATTCTCTTTCATTTAAGTTAACCAGTTCAAGTTCAGCTCCTACTAGATCTATATTGGCAGGTAATAAATCTAAATTTGGACTGTTTGTATTAACAATTACTTTATTTGCAATTTCATTATTAAATAAACACTCATATATCCCACTTTTTATTTCTTTTGGATTATGACCTAAACCTGAGGTAGCATTTGCTTGTGGATCAGTATCTACAATTAAAATTTTTTTTTCTAAAACACCAAGACTTCCAGCTAAATTCATAGCTGTTGTTGTTTTACCAACACCACCTTTTTGATTGGCTATAGCAATTATTTTACCCATTTTTATTAAAATTAATATGATTTGGCTATAAAAATATAACGACTTAATAAATATTAACTTAAAAGAATAATATAATTATCAACAAAAATAATTTTTGTTAAAATATTTAAGATAATTTGATAAAATAAGATTTCTTATGATTCTTTACCTAAATCTTCAAAGCTTACTTCTGTGAAATCTGTTGATGATTCTTTTTTAATATTTTGTGAAGTTGTATTGTCAGCTTTTCTTGTATTATTATCAGAAATAATTTCCAACCCCTTTTCTTTAATAATAAAATCACTTACTTCTTTTAAAGCATCTTGAAAATTTGCAAAGTCTTCTTTGTATAAATAAATTTTATGTTTTTTATAAAAAGGTGTTCCATCTTCATTGAAGTCTCGCTTACTTTCTGTTATAGTCATGTAATAATCTCCAGCTCTTGTAGATCTAACATCAAAAAAATATGTTCTTCTACCAGCTCTTACAGATTTTGAAAAAATTTCTTCTATATCTGATTTTTCTGCCATATTTAATTATTTATCAAAATTAATTAGTCAAATATATTAAAATTAATTTAACTAATCAATTTCTTTTTTCATTTGTGAAAGATATATTTCAGAGTAGAATCCATTTTTATTTATAAGTTGTTCGTGATTTCCTTTTTCAACAATCTGTCCTTTATCAAGAACTATTATTTTGTCACAATGTTGTAGGCTGCTAATTCTGTGACTTATTATTATTGAGGTTTTTTCTTGACTTAATTTTTTTATATTTTTTATTATTTTATTTTCCTTATTAGTGTCTACAGCAGATAAGCAATCATCAAAAATTAATATTTCGGAATCCTTGTATATGGATCTTGCAATACCTAACCTTTGTCTTTGACCTCCAGACAACTGTACACCTCTTTCTCCAATAATAGTGTTTAATCCTTTTTGAAAATTATTAATTTCTTCCATCATTTCAACTTGTTTTATTGTTTTGTTAATTTTTTGAGAGTTTTTTTTATAGTTTGAAAATATAATATTATTCAGAATTGAAGTTGAAAAAAGATAATTGTCTTGAGGAACATATCCAATTGATTGCCTCAAGGAAGATAATTTAATGTTCTTTATATTTATGTTATTTATAAAAATATCACCGTTAGAACTATCATATAATCTACAAATAAGATTTGCAACAGAAGATTTTCCAGACCCTGTTTTACCAAATATTCCAAGACTTGTTCTTTTTTTAATTGAAAAAGATATATTTTTTATAGCTTTAATATTTGTGTTTTCATAAATTAAGCTTACTTTATCAAATACGATATCTCCATTAATGAATGGTTTGTTTTTTTTATTATCGGTAATTTTGGGTTTGAGTAAAAGAAAAGAATTAATTCTTGATTGTGATGCAGCAGCTCTTTGTATAATGGATGTTACCCAACCTACTGATGCAACTGGCCATGCCAACATATTGACATATATAATAAATTCAGCAATATTTCCAGTTGTAATTTTTCCTTTAAAGCTTTCCAGACCTCCAATATATATAGTTAATATTGTACTAGTACCAATTAATGTTACAATTAATGGAAGAAAAAATGCTTCTATTTTAATAAGAGATAATTGTTTTTTTGTGTAATCTTTACAATTTGCTAAAAAATTATTGAAAACACTTTTTTCATTTGTAAAAGATTTAATGATTTTTATTCCAGAAAATACTTCTTGAGATATTGTAGTAATATTTGATAATTGCTTTTGAACTAGTTCACTATTACTATTGATTTTATTGCTAACATAATATACAGTTATTGCTAATAATGGAAGTGGAATTAAAACATATAAAGATAAAGTTTTACTAATTAAAAACATTTTAGATAAAACAAGAGAGAACAGAAATATAATATTAATTGAATACATTATAACTGGTCCTAAATACATTCTTACTCTAGAAACATCTTCTGAAATTCTATTCATTAAGTCTCCGATTTTATTTTTTTTATAAAAATCTAAACTTAATTTTTGATATTGAATATATATTTCATTTTTTAAATCACATTCAATTTTTCTACTCATTACAATAATTGTTTGTCTCATCAAGTACATGAAAACACCTTTAATAATTGCAAAAAGAATAATTAAAAAACTATACTTAGTTAATATATATATGGATTTATTGTTAGTTCCAGATTGTATATTATGACTTATACTATCAAAAGCTTTTCTAACAAATTCTGCAGGATATAATGCAAAAAAATTTGATATAAAAATAAATATCGCACCTAATATAAATAGGTTCTTATGTTTAAGAAAAAACTTGTTAAGATAAAAAAGATCATTCACAAATAAATAGGTTATTTTTAAAAAATAAAGATTTCACAAAAATAATAAGTAAATTCGCCAACCATTAAAAAAAATAAAAAATTTAATTAAAATGCAATTAAATGTATTAGATAAAATGTTTAATATGGATCATGAACAAGTAGTTTTTTGTAATGATAAGAAAACAGGCTTAAAAGCTATTATTGCAATACATAATACTAATTTGGGTCCAGCTTTGGGAGGAACAAGAATGTGGAACTATAAAAGTGAAATTGAGGCATTTGATGATGTTTTAAGATTATCTAGAGGGATGTCATTAAAAGCGTCAATTTCTGGACTTAATTTAGGTGGTGGTAAAGCTGTAATAATTGGTGATGCGAAAAAAGATAAATCTAAAATTTTAATGAAAAGATTTGGTGATTTTGTGGAAAGTTTAAATGGAAAATATATTACTGCAGAAGATGTAGGGATTACAACTAAGGATATGGAATATGTTAGGTCACAAACAAAACATGTTACGGGAATCCCTGAAAATATGGGTGGTAGCGGAGATCCATCACCTGTTACTGCATATGGCGTATATATGGGGATAAAAGCTTCAGCATTTTTTAAATGGAATAATGATAATTTAGAAGAAAAAACAGTTTTTGTTCAAGGTGTAGGTAAAGTTGGTCAATATTTAGTTAAATACTTAAAAAATGAAGGTGCAAGAGTTTTTATCAATGATATTGATGAGGAAAAAATGCAGGATGTTGCTACAAAATATCAAGTAGAAATCGCCCCTAAAAATATTTTTGATTTAAATATTGATATATTTTCTCCTTGTGCTTTAGGTGCGGTTTTAAATCCTAAATTGATATCTAAGTTAAAATGTAAAATTATTGCTGGAGGTGCAAATAATCAGCTAGAAAATGAAAAAAGAGATAGTTTACTTTTGTCTAAACGAAATATAATTTTTGCTCCAGATTTTTTAATTAATGCTGGAGGTTTAATTAATGTTTATTCGGAACTTAAAGGGAAATCAATTAAAGATTCTATGAAACAAACGGAGGAGATATATAACACTACTTTAGAAATATTTGAAAGAGCAAAAATTAATGATATTACTTCATATGAAGCATCATTAGATATTGCAGAGCAAAGAATTTATTCAAAACAAGCATAAACTATTAATGCTAGGTAGGAGACATATACGTTTAAAAGTTATGCAGTCATTGTATGCCTATTTTATATATAATGATTGTGTTAAAAGTTCAGAAAAAAAGCTGTTAACTAGTTTAAAAGAAGTTAGTGATTTATATTTTGTTATTTATTCACTTTTAATACAACTGATTAAATATGCTGATTCTTTTTTTGAAGATTCAAAAAAAAAACATTTACCAACTAAAGAAGATTTAAATCCAAGAAAAAGATTTATAAATAATTTAGTTATTAAAAATATTCTTAAAAACAAAAAATTAAATGAGAAGTGTGATAATTTTAAGTATATATGGAAAAATAATGATCATAGGGTCATTGATAAATTGTTTTCTAGTATATATAAATCTGATCATTACAAAAAATATGTTAGTAATGAAGATCTAAGTGTTAATATAGATAAAAGGTTTTTTTCAAATTTACTTAATCAATATATTTTAAACAATAAGTTAGTTGTACATATTTTAGAAGAAAAAAGTATTTTTTGGGTAGATGATTTGCCTTTTATTGCAGCAATTGTTATTGGAGAAATAAAATCTAACGATCATATTAATTTTAAAAATATATTTAAAGATGATGCTGATGAGAAGTTTGCCATACAATTATTAATAGACACTATAAATAACACCTCTATTTATGATGAAATAATTGAAAAACATTCTGAAAATTGGGATTTAGATAGAATAGCTTTTATGGATAAATTATTTTTAAAAATGGCTTTTACTGAATTATTGTATATGCACTCACTACCAATTAAGGTTACATTAAATGAGTATATCGAAATTTCAAAATATTATAGTACCTCAAAGAGTAAAATTTTTGTAAATGGAATTCTCGATAAAGTTGTTAAATTTTTTAAAGAAAATGGAAGTATAAACAAGTTATGAATTTTAGCAGAAAAATAATTTTTTATAATTTTGATAGAAAATGAAAAAGAACTTATTTTTAATTTTTATTTTAACTTTTTGTATTTTATCATGCAAAAATGATAGAAGTAAGATTACAACTGATTTAGTTACCAATCATTTATCTGCTTTTTCAGAAAATAGTTCAAGACCTAAATTATTTGTAAAGCAGGAAAAATTTAGTTTTGGAAACGTTTATGCTGGTGAAATTGTTGAACATAGCTTTCTTGTGAAAAATATAGGCGATAAAGATTTGTTAATTGGTGATGCAAAGGCAAGTTGTGGTTGTACTGTACCCAAGTGGCCTAAAACACCATTATTACCTAATGAGGAAGCATATATAGAGGTTGTTTTTAATACCTCAGGAAGGTCAGGAAAACAAAATAAAACTATTACTTTACTAACAAATGCTGTTCCAAATACAACAGTTTTACAGATACAAGGAAATATTATTAACAAAAAAGATAGTTTATGATTTTATTACAAGTAAGTTCAGGGACATCATCATTGATTATGATGGGTTTAATTTTTATAGTCTTTTATTTTTTTATGATTAGACCACAAATTAAAAAACAAAAGAAAGAAAGTGAATATAGAAAATCATTGAAAAAAGGAGATAAAATTATTTCAGTTGGTGGAATTCATGGAAAAATAATTGATATAAAGAATGATACGTTTGTCATAGAAGTACAAGGAGGAACTCAACTAAGGATTGAAAAAAATGCAGTTGCAATGAATGGTACAAAGGAAATTTCTTTAAAATAAAGTTAAATATTTTTTACAAAGTGCATAGTTTTTTTTCTAAAAATGTTGAGTATATAATTATTAAGAAATAATATTAAATTTTGATTTCTGTACTTATTGCATAATGATCAGAATATATTTTATTTATCTTTTTATAATTATAGCTTTTAAAACTATTTTCATGTAATATATAGTCTATCCTAAGAAAAGGAATATTTACATAGGAATTTCCAATACCAAATCCACTGAATGTAAAACTGTCTATAAGTTCATTCTTGATTTTTGAATATGTGAATGATAGAGGAGTATCATTAAAATCACCACAAATAATCACTGGATGAGGTGATCTATTTATATGTTCTCTAATTATTATAGCTTCTCTAGCTCTTATTTGAGCTGATTTTTTTAGTTTTTTAGTTATATTCAAAAGCCCTGTTTTGATTCTTTCTTTTTTAGGGTTCTTTATAAAAGAATAATCATCATTATCAAACCAATTTGATGCTAGATGAATATTATATACTCTAATTGTATCATTATTAATAACAACATCTGAGTAAATACATGTATTATTCATTTCTTTTCCATCAATAGATACAGTTGACTTATTTATTTGAGGAAAATTTGAATAAATTGCCATGTGCCATTGTTCTTTCTTTTTTTGTTTTCCTACATGAGAATATTTAAATCCTATTGAAGGAATTTCATTTTTTGTATAAAATTCTTGAATACATAAAATATCATTATTTTCTTTTTCTAAAAAAGACAAAATAGTATCACAGTTTACATTTTTAATCCAATTATATTCATTAAATAGTCTAACATTATAAGACATAATTTTAATTGTATCTAAATTCTCACTATCCTTAGGTTGTACTCCAATATAATTATTTAAATGATTTAATCCAATTAATAAAATAATAATATTTGCCCATATTTGTCTTTTAAAACATAATAACCAATATATTAGAAAAAAAATGTTTAAAACATAAAGAAATGGAAATATTAGTCCTAAAAATGAAAAAAACCATATTATGTTTGGATTTATATATGGCGATAAATATGATAATATCAACAATAATAATAAAATTGAATTTACGAAGAAGATAATTTTATTTGGAATAGAAAGTCCTCTCATTTATTTTTTACTTTCATTAAAAAGAATTTCTTTTTCTTTTTCGTTTAAACTGCTGTATCCTGATTTTGATATTTTTTCAAGTATATTATTAACTTCTTTTTGTTTTTGAGCTCTTTGTTTGTTGTATTCAAAATCATTTCTATTATCCTTATATATATGTTTTTTGTTTTGACTTTTGAAAATTTTATCGAAAATGAAGTTTAAATTTATAAATGTTTTTTTGCTTTTCGACTTTTTAATATTCTTAACAAATAGATATCCAAATATTGCTCCTCCTATGTGAGCAATATGACCACCAGCATTTCCTTTTGGAATACTTATAAAGTCAAGAATAATCAAAAAGAAAGCTAAATACTTTAATTTTATATTTCCAATAAATGGTGAATGAATTACATAATTTGGAGCTTTTGTTGCTACAGCAAAAAAAATTGCTAATACTGATGCAGAAGCTCCTAATGCTTTGGCTAATTCATTAGATATTATTAATGCAGGAAGATAGTTAAATGCTAATATAAATATAAGTCCACCAAATATTCCTCCAAAAAAGTAAACGTTTAAAAAATGTTTTTCAGTGAAGTTGTTAAGGAAGATTTTACCACCAAAATAAAGTAATATCATATTAAAAGCGAGATGTAAAATATTTTGATGTAAAAACATATAGGTAAAAATACTCCATGGTTGTTCAACTAAAATTTTTGTGTTGCTTGGCAACATAAATTTTTCAAAAATTGTAAATTCTACAAGTAGTAATCCTGCAAAAACTGATAAAACATTTAATAATAAAAATATACAAACGTTTATGTAAATAATCTTTTTAAGAATATTTGCGTATTGAAATTTTTTATTGAAAATATCTATTATTTTCATTTAATAAAAGTGATTTTTGTTCTTTTGCCAATATTTTAGTAATATATAACCAAATAGCATCCCGCCTAGATGAGCAAAGTGTGCAACATTGTCGTTAGGATTATTACTTAATCCTAAATACAATTCAATGATTCCATAAAAAAATACGAAATATTTTGCTTTAATAGGTATAGCAAAAAATACATATAATAAAGTATTTGGAAAGAGCATACCAAATGCTAAAAGAATTCCAAATACAGCACCTGATGCTCCAACTGTTGGTGTGTTTACAAGTAGATTTAATTTTGCCATTAAAGCATTGGTATAATTTTGATTATTATTATAAACTTCTGTTCCCTCTGTTAGTACTGTTTCAGATTCAAATTGACTTAATTGATTTTTAATTTCAATTATTTCAAATTGACCAACAATTAAATGTAAACAAGCTGCTCCTATTGCAGTTACAAAATAATAAATCAGAAATCTTTTACTTCCCCAAATATTTTCTAACACTTTACCAAACATCCAAAGTGCAAACATATTCCAAAATAAATGGGTGAAATTTGCATGCATAAAAAAATGAGTAATTAATTGGATTGGTAAAAAGTTTTTAGATTGAAACTGATGTAGTGCAAGTAATTTATCAAGATTTAAACCAAAACTATCTAGAGAAATTGAAGCAAAGAATAATAAAGCATTTATTATTAATAAATTCTTAATTACATCTGGGAGTTGATTAAAGCTACTATTTTGAAACATTGAAATATTTTTCTAAATCATTATAATTAAGTTTAAATACTGCTTTTTTTCCACGAGGACAAACACTTGGAAAATTACAATTCATAAGAGATATTTTTAATTTTATCATTTCTTCTTTTGTCATATTTTTTGAGTTTGATATTGACATACTGTCTGCTAGTGAAATTGCAATTTTTTTATTTCTATTTGTTGTTATTTTTTTTTCATTTTTAAATTGTTCCAAAATATTTTCTATCGTTTCTTGAACATTTTCATCATTGCACTCAGCTGGAACTGAATTTATGGATATACAATTTTCTTCAATTTTTTTTAAACTAAATCCAATCAAATTTAGATCTTTTTCAAGTTCTAAAATTAACTTTATATCTTCTTTATTAAGAAGGATTTTTTTTTCAAATAATAATTTTTGAGTGGTTGCAGTTTTATTTTCAATATTTTTTTGAAAATATTCAAATAAGATTCTTTTATGCGCTCTTTTTTTGTGAATTATTAGTAATTCTTCATCAGTTGATTGAAAGACGATAAATTTTTTTTTGATTATGATAGGAGATGCAAATGATTTTATTAAATCTTTATTATCTAACTCACTAGATTCATAAATTATTTTTTGTTTTGGTATCTTTTCATCTTGATTTTCAAAAGGATTATAGTTTTTATCAATTTTAATTTTTGGTTCTTTTAATATTTTTTCTTTTTCTTTCTTATAAGGAAGATTAAAAGAAATTTCTTGAGAAAAATCTATTGATGGTGCAATGTTATATTTTCCTAACGCATGTTTAATAGTAGAACCTATAATTGCAATTACCGCATTTTCATTTTCAAATTTTATTTCTGTTTTAGTAGGGTGTATATTTATATCTATTAAATTCGTTGGTATTTCTAAATTAATGAAATATGATGGTATATAATTCTTAGCAATTAGTTCTTCATATGATTGCTGGATTATTTTATTAATATTTCTATGTCTAATGTATCTTTTATTTACAAAAATATATTGCTCCCCTCTAGTTTTTTTAGCTGTTTCAGGTTTTCCAATAAATCCATTTAATTCTACTAATGAGGTTTTTTCTTTGATTGGAACAAGCATTTCATTTTTATTTCTACCTAATATATTTACAATTCGTTGTCTTAAATTACTTTTTTCCAAATAATATATTTCAGAATTATTGTGGTATAATTTTACACAGATTTCAGGATTTGCTAATGAAAATATAACAAACTCTTTGGAGATATGTCTAAACTCTATTTGATCAGATTTTAAAAAATTCCTCCTTGCAGGAACATTGTAGAATAAATTTTTTATTTTAATTGAAGTTCCATTAGTTGAGGTGCAATCATTAATCTCTTTTATTTTTCCATTTTCAATAAGAATCTTTACTCCTAATATATCTGTTTTTCTTTTTGTTGTAATTTCTACTTGAGCAATAGAGGCAATAGAAGCCAGAGCTTCACCTCTAAACCCCATTGTTTTAATCTTAAACAAGTCATTAATTTTATTAATTTTTGATGTTGCATGTCTTTTAAAACATTTTTTCACATCATCTTTACTCATACCACAACCGTCATCTGAAATTTGTAGATATGTTTTACCTGCTTTTTTAATATAAACACTTATATTTTTTGCTCCTGAGTCAATACTATTTTCAAGAGTTTCTTTCAATGCTGAACTTGGTCTTTGAATTACTTCTCCTGCTGCAATTTGATTTGCAATATTTTCTGGTAATATTTTTATATTCCCCACAATTATTTCTAGTTAATTAAAAATTTATATGAAAACAAAGATAGGGCAATTATCAAGAAAATGATTCTAGCTATTCTTTTTTTATATTGATTATCTTTAGTGTTTATTCTTTTAAAATTTATACTTCTAATATTGTTTTTTTTTGGATTATAATATCTATGTATTAATTTAAATTTTTTTACATACTGAGATTTAAAAAGACTTGGAAGTTTTGGTGGTTTCATATTTGCAAAAATAAAAAAACAATTGTTTGCTAATTAAACTTAAAAATAATTTAGAATTAAGATAATCTTATGTTTTTTTTAAATTTACAACCTGAAATGAGAAATTTAATTTACCTTTTTTTAATTTGTTTTTTTAGTATAACAAGTGTAGCTCAAAATTTACCAATCTTTTTACGTGATTCAACGTCTAATTGGGCAGATAGTATTTTTAATAAAATGACTGAAGAAGAGCGAATAGCTCAATTATTTATGGTTATTGCTTATTCAAATAAATCTAATGATCATGTACAGAAAATCGCTACTTTAATTAAGGATAATAAAATTGGAGGTTTAATGTTTTTACAAGGAGGTCCAGTTAGACAGGCAACCTTAACAAATTATTATCAGTCAATTTCTAAATATCCGCTTATGATAGCTATGGATGCAGAATGGGGTGTTTCTATGCGTTTGGATTCAGCTCTACGTTTTCCATGGCAGATGACTTTAGGAGCAATTGATGATAATAAAATGATTTATCAAATGGGCGCAGAAATTGCTAGACAATGTAGTGTGTTGGGGGTTCATGTCAATTTTGCTCCTGTAGTTGATATTAATTCAAATCCACTGAACCCTATAATTAATAATAGATCATTTGGTGAGGATAGGAATAAAGTGACAGAAATGAGCATTGCATATATGCAAGGTATGCAAGATAATAATATCTTAGCTTGTGCAAAACATTTTCCTGGGCATGGAGATACAGAACAAGATTCTCATAAAACCTTACCTATAGTTAAAAATTCTCGTAGCTATTTAGATAGTATTGACTTATATCCTTTTAATAAATTGATAAACTCTTCTTTGGGAGCAGTGATGGTTGCTCATTTACAAGTACCATCATTGGACTCTTCAAAAAACACACCTACATCTTTATCTAAAAAAGTAGTAAGTGATTTATTAAAAAAGGACATGGATTTTAGAGGATTAGTTTTTACTGATGGTCTAAATATGAAAGGAGTTACAAAGTTTTATAAGCCAGGATTTTTGGATGTTCAAGCTCTTATTGCTGGAAATGATATATTATTATGTTCTGAAGATGTACCTATGGCAATTAATCAAATCAAAATGGCTATCTCACGTGGAGATATTACTCAAAAAGAGATTGATGAAAGATGTTACAAAATTTTACGTGCAAAAGAGTGGATGAAACTAGATGAATACAAGCAAATTAATACAAAAGAAGTTTCTAATTTAATTACGACTGAAAATACAAAATCAATAAATAATTCACTAGTAAAAAAATCAATAACATTATTGCAAAATTACGAAGATTTACTTCCGTTAAAAAGACTTGATACATTAAAAATAGCTTCATTAATTATTGGTGATAAGGGACTTGAATTTAAAAAGATGTTATCAAATTATGCTCCAATTGATTATTTTAATATAGATAAAAATATAAAAACTAGTGATCAAATCTCATTATTAAACAAATTATTAAAGTACAATTTGGTTATAATTAGTCTACACCAGTCAAACAAAAATGCATGGACATCATATGAAATAAGTGAAAATGTTGATATTTTGTTACAATCAATTGCATTACAAAATAAAACAGTCCTTGTCAATTTTTCTAATCCGTATAGTTTAAATTCGTTGCTGTTTACTAATAACTTTGATGCAATACTTTTAGCTTATCAGAATAGCGATATTGCTCAAAATAAAACAGCTCAAGCTATTTTTGGTGGTATATCTGTAAATGGTAGGTTACCAGTTAGTACTAAACATTTTATGTTGAATCATGGAATTAAAACAAGTAAAATTAGATTGGCTTACGTATTGCCCGGTGAAATTAATTTTTCATCAAATTATTTGTACAAGATTGATAGTATTGTTGAAAATGCTATAAAAAATGAAGCAACTCCTGGATGTCAGGTACTTGTAGCAAAGAATGGTAATGTTTTTTTTCATAAAAGTTACGGCTATCATACTTATGATAAAAAAAATAAAGTTAAAAATAATGATGTCTACGATTTAGCTTCTATTACTAAAATTGTAGCCACATTACCAATTTTAATGAAGATGGTTGATGATAAAATTTTAAATATTGATCATAAAATAGGTGATTACCTAGATTTAGATAGGTCAAATAAGGAAGATTTAGTTATCAAAGATATTCTGGCTCATCAGTCTGGATTGCAATCTTGGATTCCATTTTATAAAGAAACTTTAGTTAAGGATTCTATAAGTGGTTTAGTGAAGCTAAAAGATTCCTTGTACAGTAAAGTTAGAAGTGATTCATTTACAAACGAGGTTGCTGAAAATCTTTATCTTCATTACTGCTATAATGACACAATTATAAATAAAATTATAAAATCTGAACTTCTTCAAGAAAAAAAGTATAACTATTCTGATTTAGGTTATTATTTATTTCATAAAGTTATTGAAGATGTATATAATGATTCAATAAATTTAATTTTACAAAGAGATTTTTATTCAAAACTAGGTCTTGAAAAATTAGGATATTATCCTTTGAGAAAATTGAAGAAGGACAGAATTGTTCCAACTGAATTAGATATTTCGTTTAGAGGACAGTTGTTAAAAGGGTATGTTCATGATATGGGAGCGGCTATGTTGGGTGGAGTTGGAGGTCATGCTGGTTTATTCTCAAATGCAAATGATTTAGCAAAAATTATGCAAATGTATTTGCAAGATGGAGAATATGCAAATGAAAAATATTTATCAAAAAAAGTTATAGAAAAATTTACAAAGTGTCATTTTTGTGTTAATGATAACAGGAGAGGTCTTGGATTTGATAAGCCTGCTTTAGATGACCAAGAAGGAGGACCAACATGTAAAGATTGTGTTTCATTAAAAAGTTTTGGGCATAGTGGATTCACAGGTACACTTGCGTGGGTAGACCCTGATTCTAAAATAGTTTATATTTTTTTATCTAATAGAATACATCCTGATGCTTCAAATAAAAAGCTTTTAGATATGAATGTAAGAACTGAAATTATGCAAGTTATTTTTGATATAAATGATGAAAACTAAAATTAAAATAGGAATTGTTTGTTATCCAACTTACGGTGGTAGTGGAGTTGTTGCAACTGAACTTGGAGTTGCATTATCTCATTTAAATTATGAGGTACATTTTATTTCATATGATCAACCTTTTAGATTAGATTTATTTTCTGAAAAAATTTATTATCACGAAGTTAATGTTCCTGAATATCCACTTTTTGAGTATCAGCCTTATGAATTGAATCTTACATCAAAATTAGTTGATGTTGCTTTGCATGAAGGTTTAGATATTTTACATGTTCATTATGCAATTCCTCATGCATCTGCTGCTATTAATGCTAAAGCAATTTTAGCTACTCATAATATTAATATTCCTATAATTACAACATTGCACGGCACGGATATTACTTTGTTGGGAAAAGATAAATCATTTAAGCCAGTGATTGAATATGCAATTAATATGTCGGATATAGTCACTGTTGTTTCTGAAGATTTGAAAAAAGAAACATTAGAACATTTTAATATTACAAGAAAAATAAAAACAATTCCAAACTTTATTGATATTAGTTTATATAAACAAAAGGAAAATAAAGTTTATAGAAATAATTTTGCTTCAAATGATGAATTTATTTTATCTCATATCTCTAATTTTCGAAAAGTAAAAAGAGTAGAAGATGTAATTAAAATATTTGCGAAAGTTAACAAAAAGTACCCAGTAAGATTATTAATGATAGGTGATGGTCCGGATAGGGTTAAGGCAGAAGCTCTTTCAAGAAATTTAGGTCTTCAGCATAAGGTCAGATTTTTGGGAAAGTTAAAAGTAATTGAAGAAATGTTGGCTATTTCTGATATATTTATTTTACCATCAATTACTGAAAGTTTTGGTCTTGTTGCTTTAGAAGCTATGGCAAGTAAAAATGCAATTATTTCGACAAAAAGTGGTGGTTTACCAGAAATTAATATTGATGGAATTACAGGTTATTTATCTGAAATTGGAGATATTGATAAAATGTCTAATGATATAATATCACTCATAGAAAATCCAAAAAAATTAGAAAATTTAAAAGACAATGCACTCAAAAATGCAATGAAATATGATCTTAGTAAAATATTACCTAAATACGAATCTATTTACAAAAGTTTATATAACAAATGATTAAAATTGGTTTGACAGGAGGCATTGGAGTTGGAAAAACTTACGTTGCAAAAATTTTTCAAAAATTAGGTATACCTGTATTTAATTCAGATAAACATGCAAAATTATGCTTGATGAATGATTTAAATTTAAAGAAAAATATTGAAAACCAATTTGGTAAAGATATTTATTTTAATGGAGTACTTCAAAGAAAGAGGTTAGCTGAAATAGTATTTAATGATACTGATGCTCTAACTAAATTGAATATATTAGTACATCCTGTTGTTAAAAAATCTTTTGGTATATGGTGTCAAAAGCAAAAAACAAATTTAATTATTAAAGAAGCAGCTATTTTATTTGAAAGCAATTCAGAAAAAGATTTAGATTTTGTAATTTGTGTTAGTGCACCTTATGATGAAAGAATTAGAAGATTAAAAGAAAGAGATAGATGTTCTGAGAATGATATTAAACAAAGAATGTCTCAACAAATGGATGAGGATAAAAAACAAAAACTATCAAATTTTATTATTACTAATGATAGTAAACAATTAGTATTACCTCAAATTATAAATATTATTAAAGAAATTGAGTGATTTCTCCTTTGCCTTGCCTTTCAATTTTGGGTATATTTTCTATACAGTTAATAATTGTTGATGGGATGTTTTCGCCATATCCACCATCAATAACTATTTCAACTTGATTTATATAATATTGATGAATTAATTCTGGATCCATACTATATTCTAATATTTCATCTTTATCTTTAATAGATGTTGTTGCTATTGGACTTCCTAATTCTTTTACAATTGTTCTTGCAATATTATTATTTGGAACTCTTATTCCGATTTCTCTTTTTTTATTTTTAAAAAATTTAGGAATATTATTATTTGCTTGTAAGATAAAAGTGAAGGGTCCTGGTAATACTTTTTTCATTAATTTATATATAGGATTAGAAAGATGTTTTGTGTATTTTGATATATGACTTAAATCATAACATACAAATGAAAAATTATGTTTTTTTACATTTACTTTTTTAATTCTACATATTTTTTCTAATGCTTTTTTATTAAAAGCATCACATCCTAAAGCATATACGGTATCTGTAGGGTATATTATAACTCCACCTGATTTTAAATAATTTACTACCTCTTTAACCTTTCTTTTATCTGGATTCTTAGGGTGAATAATTGATATCATTAATTAGAATATGAAATATTGAACTACAAAATAAATGATTAGTAGATCTATGAATAATAAAACTCCAAATAAAGTTGGATTTAAATCATATAATTCTTTAAGTTTTTTCCAAAAATCATTCATAAAAAAATTATTTAAAGATTATTTGTTTTTTAACTTGCCCTTTTTTATTTACTAGTACTTTTATTTTGTTTAGATTGCTTGTTTGTTTTTGTCCTAAAATACTTGTTTGACACATAAAATCTTGACTTAAAACAATTGGTTTTTCATACGTGTTAGTGATGAAATTATTTTCAATATTTAGGTTTTCATCTCCCATTTCGTATTCAGTGAATTGGAAAATTACTACAAACATTTCATCATTTGTATTTAATCCTGACTGAACAAGTATTGGATTGGGATTTGTAGTTGATTGGGTATTGTCATACCTTGCATTAGCATAAATTATACTTCCAGCAGGAATTTTTAAAAATTTTTTAAATTTATAAGCCCCCTGCCATTCAAAATCCCATTTATTTATTTTAATTAAATTAATAGTATCATTTGTTGGTGTTATTGCATAGCATTCTATATCTTTTNCTAGAAGATGCATATGAGGATAAATTGACATAATGGATATATCTTCAATAATTGGTCCATANGAAGATGAAATTTGTGTGATTTGATTTGGAGGGATAGAAAAAGGTATATTTGGNGGAAGTCCTTCATTTATAAAATATTCTGTATGAATTTTTCTAATATTGGTGTTTTGAGGATAAAAGTAAAATTTAACTTTAGTGCTATCAATTTGACCAAAACTTCCTTCTGGGTAATGTAATCCTAAATTAATATTACTATTAGCTTTTATTTCTATACCAAATTTATTTATTGAGTCGTTTGGAAACTCTATTGGAACTGATCCAGGTGCATAAGTGTATACTTGATCACCAAATGGAGCCATGCAGTTTGGTGTTATTGATGAAGAGGGGTTCCCAAATTCATCAATAGCAACTAGAACATGATGTACTATTTGAATATTTCCTGGGACAACTTCAATTGCTTTGACTTGTCTGTCTTGATTTAATCCTGATGGAATTGATATACAAACATAATCGTCAGTATTTGAAGATGCAGTACTTGAATAGTTAGGAATTCTAATTTCTAAATCTGGTATTCCAAATCCTGTATTATTTGAAAAAGTTGGCATTTCTGGAAGTAGATTGGTGTCACCTAGTGGAGCTCCGTTTGAAATCCAAGATGTAATTTTTGAAATTTCTTCAATTGATAACACATTTTCATATGCAAAACGCTTATATGTTGTATCTGGTGGCCAAGGAGGCATTTCTCCTGAAGAAACAACATGTTGAATTAAACCTCCATTTGTTACAGCATCTGTATATGTTTCAAGTGATATTGGAGCAATGCCATTATTATGGTGGCATTGCAAGCATTTCCCATATATGATTGGAGCAATATCTTCAGAGTAGTTAAAGTTCTGTGCAAATAAAATAAATGGTGAGAACAGTAAACTAAGTAGTAGTTTTTTCATTTACCAAATTTAATGTTTAATTTCTAAACTAACAATATTTTCAACATGATGAGTTTGAGGAAACATATCTACAGGTTGAATTTTTTTTATATTATAAATATCAGATAATATATTTATATCTCGAGCTTGAGTTGCAGAATTACAACTAACATAAATAATTCTGTTAGGCTTTATTTTTAAAATTTGTTCTATTACTTTTTTATGCATTCCTTCTCTAGGAGGGTCTGCAATAATAATGTCTGGATGACCATTTTTTTTAATAAAATGTTCACTAAATATCTCTTTCATATCTCCACAATAAAATGAACAATTTGTTATATTATTTTGTTTTGCATTTATAAATGCAGCCTCAATACCTTCGATAACTGAATCTATGCCAATTACTTTTTTAGCAGAATTTGCAACAAACTGAGCAATTGTACCAGTACCTGTGTAAAGATCATAGACTACTTCATTTTTTTTAATATTAGCTAATTCTTTAGTTTTTCTATAAAGAATTTTTGCTTGATTACTATTGGTTTGAAAGAATGATTTTGCTCCAATATTAAACAAGAGACCATCTAGCTCTTCTTGAATGTATTCTTTGCCATGAAAAAGTATAATTTCTTGATCATACATTGTGCTATTTGCTTTTTGGTTTACCGTATATAGAAGAGACGTTATTTCAGAAAAAGAATCTTTTAAATGATTCATTAACAACTTAATATTTTTTTTATTGTTCTCATAAAATTGCATTAGAACCATTAAATCTCCTTTAGATGAATTTTTAATTATTAGATTTCTTAAAAATCCTTTCTTTTCTCTTATGTCAAAATATGAAAATTTATTTTTTTTAGAAAATTTATTAATCGATAATCTAATTCTATTTGAAGGTTCTTTTTGAAGATAGCAATGATTTAGATTTATAATTTTATCAAACATACCAGGAACGTGAAAGCCACAAGCATTTCTATCTGTTATTTTTTTTCTAGATTTTATTTCTTCTTTTGACAACCATCTTTTGTTAGAGAATGTGAATTCCATTTTATTTCTGTAAAAATAATCCTCTTTACTTCCGATTATTTTCTCATGATTTGTAGTGTCTATTTTTCCAATCCTTTTTAAGTTATTTAAAACTTCTTTTTCTTTAAATTTTAACTGAGAATTATATTGCATATTCTGCCATTTACATCCTCCACATATTCCAAAGTGTTCACATTTAGGGGTTACTCTGTATTGTGAATATTTATGTATTTTTTTTATTTCAGCTTGCCAATATTTTCTTCTTCTTTTGTAAACAGAAATATCACAAATATCTCCAGGAACACCATTGTCAATAATAATAACTCTATCGTCATGTTTTGCAATAGATTTTCCTTTGTTTGCAGTGTCAATTATTTCTATTTTTTCAATTAGAATCGGATTTTTTTTTCTATTACTCATAAAAACAAAAATAAATTTTTAATTGCACTAACACTTTAATTAATTTATAATATTGAAGCACTATATTTGTAAAAAATACAAAATGAACAAATCACAGTATTATATAGATCTAGAAGAAAAATATGGAGCACATAATTATCACCCCTTGCCTGTAGTTCTTAAAAAAGGTGAAGGTGTTTTTGTTTGGGATGTTGATGATAAAAAATATTTTGATTTTTTATCTGCTTATTCTGCAGTTAATCAAGGGCATTGTCATCCGAAAATCATTAATGCTTTAAAAGATCAAGCAAATACTCTTACACTTACTTCGCGTGCATTTTACAATGATACTTTAGGTACTTATGAAAAGTACATTACAAATTATTTTGGTTATGATAAGGTTCTACCAATGAATACTGGTGTTGAGGGAGGGGAAACTGCAAATAAATTAGCAAGAAAATGGGGTTATTTAAAAAAAGGAATTGAGGAAAATAAAGCAAGAATAATTTTTGCAAAAGGAAATTTTTGGGGAAGAACTTTAGCAGCAATTTCATCATCAGATGATCCTCTTTCTTATGAAGGTTTTGGCCCTTTTATGCCTGGATATGATCTTATTCCTTATAATGATTTGAATGCTTTAGAACAGGAATTAAAAGATCCTAACGTGGCTGCATTTATGGTTGAACCTATTCAAGGAGAAGCTGGAGTTGTTGTTCCTGATGATGGGTATTTGTCCGGAGTTAGAGATTTATGTGATAAGTATAATGTATTGTTTATTGCTGATGAAGTGCAGACAGGAATTGCAAGGACAGGTAAAATGTTAGCAACAGATTATGAAATAGCAAGACCAGATATTTTAATTTTGGGAAAAGCACTTTCTGGTGGTGTATTTCCTGTTTCTGCTATTTTAGCTGATGACGAAGTCATGATGTGTATTAAACCTGGTGAGCATGGATCTACATATGGAGGTAATCCTATAGCTAATAAAGTTGTAATGTCTGCTTTAGAAGTTGTAAAAGAGGAAAAATTATCTGAAAATGCATTTATATTAGGTAAAATATTAAGAAATGAGCTTCGTTTAATAGATACAGACATGATTACATGTGTTAGAGGAAAAGGATTATTAAATGCTATTGTTATTAAGCCTAAAAGGGGTAAAGAAGCTTGGGACGTTTGTTTAGCATTAAGAGATAATGGTTTGTTAGCAAAACCTACTCATGGAGACATTATACGTTTTGCTCCTCCACTTGTAATCAATAAAGATCAGATTTATGAATGTGCTGAAATTATCAAGAAAACTATTCTTTCATTCAATTAGATTTATAAGACAAATTATTTTTTTTAAATTTGCATAAATGAAAAAAATAGAAAGACTTATATTATCATTAATGGCAATTTTTGTGCTATTCCTTTCTATGGGCATTAACATCTCTAAGATGGCTTGTGATAAAAATTCAAATATATATTTGGGGATTCAAGAATTTTCATGCATTACAGATGATGAGTTTATTTGTGACTCCAATAATTTTGAGATGTCATGTTGTTCTAAAAAAGACACAAAAACATGTTGTAAAGATGTTCCTGGAAAGAACTGTAAAACCAATAGTAGTCTAATTCAATTTGATTTTGAAACTATAGTTGAAAGAAATATTGAAGATATATCGATTGTTAATTTTTTAACTTTCACTTATTTATTTTTAAATTTTACTACTTATGACTATAAAATAAATTTTAATTTAAGTAAATATCTTTTAGTTAAAAATCAGCAACCCCAATTATCATTTTTACAGTCATTTATAATTTAATATTAAAAGTAATTTAGAATACTAAAACTTTTAATTTTAAAAATAATGATATGAAAAATTTATTTATTACTGCCATAGTGTTGGTGGCTACTTCAAATATTTCAGCACAAAATATCAAAGGAAGAGTTTTTGAGATACTTAAAGACAATTCAAAAGCGCCTATTGTTGGTGCAAATGTTTTTTGGGAAGGAACGACAATAGGAACAATAACTGATCAAAATGGTTATTATTCTATAATCGGTCCAGATACATTACAAGAAGCTGTTTTAAATGTTAGCTATGTAGGATATACATTACATTCAAAAGAGATACTAAATAATGAATAT
>PBQB01000058.1 GCA_002724895.1 Flavobacteriales bacterium | reverse complement strand
GAACTTAGAAGAGTTCGTTGGTGAATACACTAAGAAAATTGATTTAGCGACATATACTAAAGGAGTTTACTTCTTAGAGATCACTACTAATAATGGAGTAGTTAATAAGAAATTAATAATTATTTAATTTCCTTTTATTTCAATATAAATTTTAAGAAATTAACTTATGTTAAAAATTTTTGATGTTGTGTAGATACTACACTAAGTCTTTGTATATTTGTTAAATATTACTATTTTTTAGATGAGAAAACTTTTTATTTTAATATTAACCTTTTCAACTTTTAATATATTTTCACAAAACTCATTTACTTTTACAGTAGATATGAATTTGTATACTGGTGTGTATAATGATGTTCAGTTTAATAGGGGAACTCAATTTTATAATATGGTAGATATCGGTAATAATTATTACCAATATACTATATCCATACCCCCTTTTCAACAAGGTCAATATACTTACAAATTTTGTGTTGACAGCGTATGTGAAAATATGAACAATTTAAGTAATTGCTATTCGATTAACCCTACTACTGGAGATACTTTAAGAAGTATTAATTTAAATATAAATTTACCTGATACTGTTTGTTGGCAATCATGTAGTTCGTGTATTATTTATGGTTGTACTGACTCAAATTCATCAAATTTTAATCCTTTAGCAACTAATGATGATGGAAGTTGTATTCCTTGTATTTATGGTTGTACTGATTCAACTGCTATTAATTACGATAGTTTAGCAACTTGTAATGATACTTGTATTTTTCCGGTTATTGGCGGTTGTATGGATACAATAGCGTGTAATTATAATGTGTTAGCAACTTATGATGATGGTAGTTGTGGTTATATTTTAGGCTGTTTGGATACTTCAGCTTTCAATTATGATTCATTAGCAACTTGTAGTGATAGTAGCTGTATTTATGAATATAATGTTACTTTTCAATTAGATTTAAGAGGTGTAACTAATATAAATTACTCTAATCCTGAGTTAAATGGAATTTTTAATGGTTGGTGTGGAAATTGTGCACAAATGACAGATAATAATAACGATTCGATATGGGAAATTACAATTCCATTGTTAGAAGGTTCGGGTCCAAATCCAAATGCACTAGGATGGGAGTATAAATTTTCAGCTGATAATTGGACAATTCAAGAGGAATTATTTGAAGGTGATCATTGTGTTGTTGGAACTCCTCCATACATAAATAGATATATTTATGTAACTCAAGATACCATTTTGCCCCCTGTTTGTTGGGGTGGATGTAATGATTGTTATACTCCGCGTTTAGCATATAATGTTACATTTCGACTAGATATGTCTAATGCATTATCCTCATTTACAACTCCTGAAGTTAATGGATTATTCAATAATTGGTGTGGAAGTTGTTGGCAAATGGAAGATATAAATAATGATAACATTTGGGAATTTACAACATTAGTAGACACAAATTTGCAAGAGTATAAATTTTCAGCTGATAATTGGTCAATTCAAGAGGAATTAGATTCAAGCTTAAATTGTGTTATTACAACATTAGATTCTTCACTTAGTTTAGGCTATGCAGTCAATAGATATTTTACAATTAATTCAGATACAGTATTAGATGTTTTTTGTTGGGAACAATGTAATTCATGTTCATTTGTTCAAAAAACATGGGATTGTGATGGTAATGGTAACTGTTATGATCCACAAGATGGTTCAGGAACATTTACAGATTCTATTTCTTGTTTGAATTATTGTACGACTCCTAATTTCGTTGCAAATAATTATAAAAAATTATCTATTTATCCAAACCCAAGTAGTGGTGATTTTAGTATTTCAACAAATGAAAATATTGATAAATTAGTATTACTTGACATTTTTGGTAAACAAGTAGATTTTGATGTTGAAAGAAAATCAAATGGTTTTCACAACATTAAAATCAAATCAACAGGTACATTCTTTTTAAAGATAAATTTAAAAGGAAAGAGTATTACTAAGAAAATTTTTGTTATTAAATAAATTCTTTATGAGGTTATTGCTGTCTTTTTGTTTTTGTTTAATTACACATTTATCTTTCTCTCAAAATTGGCAAATTATTTGGGAAGATAATTTTGATGGCAGTCAGTTAGATTTAAGCAAATGGACACATGATATTGGTAGTGGCTCTCAGTTTGGATTGTGGGGCTGGGGAAATGGTGAATTACAGTTTTATCAGAGCCAAAATACAGAGTTGGAAAATGGAATTGCAACTATAACTGTTAAAGAAGAGCCTAGTGGACTAGTTGATAGTTGGAATAATTCATTTTATTATTCTTCTTCTAAGATAACAACAAAAGGAAAATTTGATTTTAGATATGGAAAAGTAGAAGCTCGCATTAAAAGTATTGATGGACAAGGGTTTTGGCCTGCATTTTGGATGTTGCCAACTAATGGTCAATGGCCATGTGATGGAGAAATAGATATTATGGAACAATGGGGTAATAATTATTTAACAAATAGCACAACAGGAGCAGCGCATATAGGAACATGTCCATATTCTCAAGCATCACATTTTTATCAAAATTTCTCTTCATATATTTCTTCTGGTTCTTATGCGGATGAATTTCATACCTATTCAATAGTTTGGAAACCAGATACCATAAAATGGTACGTTGATGAAGTTGAAAAATTTGTTTTAACTCCTTCTAGTTATTTTTCAATTCCAAACCAACATGAATGGCCATTTAACTCTAATGAATGGTACATAATGATTAATTTGGCAATTACCCAAGATGGACCAAATTTAAATACTGTTTTTCCAAATCAAATAGAAATAGATTACGTCAGAGTATTTCAAGATATTAGTACTTCCTCCTTAAACTATGAAATTAAAGATTTTGATTTTTTTCCAAATCCAACAAAAGAAAAATTATATATCAACAAGAACTTGATTCAATCAGTTCATATTCATGATTTAAGTGGAAAATTATTATTAAAAAAAATAATTAATGATGATTATATAAATGTTGATTTTTTGAACTCGGGAATTTATATTGTTACAATTAAAGGAAAAGATGGAAATAAAAAGAATAAAAAATTAATTATTAAATAATGGAAACACTCGATATTATTGTAATCTCAGTATATTTTTTGATGATTTTATATATTGGATTATACTACTCAAGAAAAAAAGACAATACTTCAGAATATTTTTTAGCTAATCGAAATCTTGGATGGTTCGTTGTAGGGGCTTCTTTATTTGCTTCAAATATTGGATCTGAACATTTAGTTGGATTAGCAGAAAGTGGATTTAAAAAAGGATTAATTGAATCTCAATTTGAAATTTTAGCAGCTTTTATGCTTTTAATTTTAGGATGGTTATTTGTTCCATTTTATAAAAAAAGTGGTGTTTTAACAATGCCTGAATTTTTAGAAAGAAGATTTTCATCTTCTGCAAGAATGTACCTTTCTATACTTTCAATTTTTGCTTATGTCATAACTAAAATTTCTGTGACTATTTTTGCTGGAGCAATAGTTTTTGAAACATTAATTGGAATAGATTTTTGGTTAGGAGCTCTTATAGTAGTTGTTGTAACTGGCCTTTACACGATTTTAGGTGGTTTAAAAGCCGTTGTATATACTGATACTCTACAAATGTTTGTTCTTATAGGAGGTTCTATTCTTATTACAGTTTTTGGGTTGAATGAAATTGGAGGATGGCAAAGTATGGTAGAAACTTCAAGAGATAGTGCGATGAGTTTATGGAGATCAGCTTCAGATACAGAATATCCTTGGACGGCAATTTTATTTGGAGCTCCTATTTTAGGTATTTGGTACTGGTGTACAGATCAATTTATTGTACAAAGAGCATTAGCAGCAAGAAATATTTCGGTTGCTAGAAAAGCAACAATTTTTGCAGCATTTTTAAAATTGACTCCAATGTTTTTATTTGTAGTTCCTGGTATGATTGCATACACTTATTCACAAACTAATTTAGAATTTGCAGAACAGATTGGAGATGGCGCTGCTACATTACCTGTGATGGTACAAACATTACTACCTGCTGGTCTAAGAGGATTAGTAGCAGCTGGTATTTTATCTGCTCTAATGAGTTCACTTTCATCTGTATTTAATTCTTGTTCTACTTTAATTACATTAGATATTTACAAAAAGTTTAAACCAGATATTTCTGAAAAAAAACTAGTTAGAATTGGACAATTATCTACTTTTTTTCTTGTTGGAATAGGTATTTTATGGATTCCATTTCAAGAAACTCTTTCCTCAGGAGGACTTTTTCAATATATTCAAGGTATTCAAGCATATTTATCACCTCCAATAGCAGCAGCTTTTTTGTTAGGTCTTTTTATTAAGAGAATTAATTCTTCTGGAGTCATGTCTGCTTTTTATTTAGGAGCATTTTTAGGCTTAAGTAGATTAATTATGGAAGTGTTTGCAGTAGACAATATTTTTACTCAGATTCATTTCTTACATTTTGCATTATTCCTTTTTTTACTTACATCATTTGTTATGATTGTGGTAAGTATGCTAACCCCTCCACCTAAATATAATAAAATTAAAGATCTTGTGTATAGTTCTGAAATTTTTAATTCTAACGAAGTTAATTATCAAAAGAAAATAGATTTGATATTGACTGTAGTTGTAATAGTTTTAGTGTTTATTATTTGGTTTAAATTTATTTAATTATGAAAAAGTATTTATTTTTTGTTATAACAATACTATTGTGTTCCTGCTCTAAAAATGAAAAAACATCCTTTCCATTAGATTATGAACAAGAAAAAATAATTGACAAATTAATAAATAATATGACTCTTGAAGAAAAAGTAGGTCAGACTTGTCAAATTACATTGGATGCAATACTATTAAAGGATTCGTTAAATAAATTAATTGAACCTCATCAGATTGATTCTGTAAAATTGAATGAAGCACTTTTAAAATATAAGGTTGGTTCGATTTTAAATGTTTCCAATCATACATTTACTTTAGATAAGTGGCATAAAATTCTTAGTCAGATACATGAAAAAAATAAGCAAAATCCTCATGGAATACAAGTAATTTATGGGATTGATGCAATTCACGGAGCAACATATTTATCTAATAGTACTTTGTTTCCACAACAAATTGGTTTAGCAGCTACTTGGGATACAAGTCATGCACGAAAATTAGGAGAAGTAACAGCATATGAAACTAGAGCATCAGGAATTAGATGGAATTTTTCTCCTGTTCTTGATTTAGGTAGAACTCCAATTTGGTCTCGTTTTTTTGAAACTTTTGGTGAAGATGTTTATTTAGCAAAAACAATGGGAAAATCTATAGTTAATGGATATCAAGGAGAGCAGTTTAATGATTATACTGTAGCAGCTTGTTTAAAACATTATGTTGGATATAGTTTTCCAAGATCAGGTAGAGACAGAACACCTGCACTAATTCCTAAGAGAATTATGCAAGAATATTATCTTCCTCCTTTTGAAGAAGCTATCAAATCGGGAGCATTAACTGTTATGATTAATAGCGGGGAAGTAAATGGGATTCCTGGACATACAAATAAATATTTAATTAGTGAAGTTTTAAAAGAAAAATGGAATTTTGCTGGTTTTACTCTTTCAGATTGGGAAGATTATATTAAACTACATAAGGAGCATTTAACTGATTCAACAATTGAAATGGCAATTGCTTCTGCATTTAATGCTGGTGTAGACATGAGTATGGTTCCAAACAATCCTCAATATAAAGTGTATTGTAAATCACTAATAAAATTATTAAATGATGGTGTTGTAAGTGAAGAAAGATTAAATGATGCTGTAAGAAGAATATTGAGAGTGAAAGGTAAAATTGGGTTATTATCTGATTTGTCTGCACCAGATAAAAATAATTATCCTGATCTTTCGTCAAAAAAGCATAGAGACATTGCATATAATGCAGCAAAAGAATCTATAACTTTATTAAAAAATCAAAATAATATTCTACCACTAAAAAGTGAGGATAAGATACTTTTAATTGGCCCTACTTCTAATAGTTTAAATTGTCTTAATGGTGCATGGACACATACTTGGCAAGGAATTGAAACTAAGTATAATAATGATTTTCCTACAATTAAACAAGAATTAGAAAGTAGGTTAAAAAATGTCTTTTCTTTTGAAGGTTCAAAAATGCTTATGAAAGATGGTGATGAATTTGATGAGATTTCAAATGATTTAAAAGAAGCTGTTAGAGTATCTAAATCTGTTGATGTTGCTGTAGTTTGTGTTGGAGAATTACCATCTACTGAAATGCCAGGAGATATCTATTCACTTAATCTTCCTGATGAACAAAAAATGATTGTCAAGGAATTACATAAATCTGAAATACCAATTGTTTTAGTTTTAGTTTCAGGAAGACCTAAGATTATTAGGGATATTGAGCCGTTATGTGATGGTATTTTACAGGCATATTTACCTGGGGATCAAGGTGGAGTAGCTGTTGTTGATGTTTTGACAGGTGTCGTTAATCCATCAGGAAAACTTCCTTATACTTATCCTAGATATGATGGTGCTATTTTATATTACGATCATAAGAAGTTAGAAACTTTGAATGGCAACAATTGGAAGTATGATTTTTTTCATCCACAATGGAATTTTGGATACGGCTTGAGTTATACCGACTTTAAATTTTCTAATTTAAGATTAAGTAAGAAAAATATTTCTATTTCAAAAAATGAGAAAATCACTTTAAGTGTTGATGTAGAAAATACAGGTGATATCTTTGGTAAAGAAGTTGTTCAGTTATATGCTAGAGATCATTATGCATCTATTTCTCCTCCATTAAGAAAGTTAGTTCGATATAATAAAATAAGTTTAGAACCAAAGCAAAAGAAGACAGTTATATTTGAGCTAGATGCATTGGATTTTGGTTTTTTTGGTATTGATTTTAATTGGACAAATGAGGTAGGTAAGCATTCATTTTTTGTTGGAGATTTAGAAGTAAGTTTTAATTTAATCAAATAAGTTGTTTTTTAAAAAGAAACAAATATTTCCAATCAGCATTACTTTTATATTGTTTATGCTAACAAAATTTTCTTTTGCTCAAAATATTGATTCAACATCATTTAAGTTTAAGAGTACTTCTTTGTCAATTAAAAATCCCATTCAAAATATCAGATTTGGTGGTTATTTCAGATTTTTTGGGTATGTTAGAGATTTACCAACAATGTATCCACTTTCAATAGATAATTATTATTCTGGAGAATATCCTCAACAGACTACTATTTCTGTAGGAACAGGCTATAGAGAGCCAATGATGTTACTGTCAATTTCAGGTACTGCTAAGAAAAACATTAATTTTGGAACTGATTTAATGTTAAATAGTCCATTCAACGGAAGATTTGATAATAATTTTTTTGGTCTGAATCTAGGAACAAATTTTTATTCAACACTTACTTCTAATGTAGGAAAATATAAAGTTCATGCAGGAGGTATTTCTTGGTACAAACAAAGTAAAATGACAGTTTGGTCTGAAGAAGGGTTTTTAAGATATAGCCTTTTTGAAAGAGCACCATATGACCCATTAACAAAGACAGTATCTTCTAGATACGATAAGTATTATAATCAAGGTACTATTGATCAAGATATTAGATTTAGTAATGTTGCCTTTCAAGGAATCACATTTAATGCTTCTGAATTTCCTTGGTGGTTTTTAGAAGGTGTTAGTTTGCAATCTATTCTAGGAAAAACTCAAAATAATATTGCTAACATAGTTTCAGTTGGTAAGGATGATTATTGTTTTGGAAGTAGGCTATCAAAGAAAACCATTAATAATAATACTTTTGCATTTAATTACTTTGAATCAAGTACAACTGTAGATTCTACATCAGAATTCAAAAGATCTTATGATATTACAACATTTGAATTTGATTTTAAATTTAGTAAAATTAATATTTTTGGAGAAGTTGGTTTAGGTAGTTATGAAAGTCTAACTAAAAGTAAGTCATATGGAGAAGCTATTATTATTAATGTATCTACTCCAAAAAAATATACATTAATACCATTACAATTTCAATACTCTAATATTGCAGCTGAAGTTGTGAATGTAAATGCATCTTTTAGAAATTCATCTGTAATTGATTTATTAGAAACAACTACAATAGAGGAGGGTCTTAACCCCACAATAATGAGTGGTTTTGGTGGGCCAATTACCAACTTAGGTTATTTATCAAATAATAGACAGGGATTTAGTTTAAATACTGAATTTGAATTAAATGATTTTACTATCTCTGGAGGACTAGGTTTTTATTCTGAAATAGATAGAATTAATTCGACTTTTTCATATAATCATATTACAACAGGTTTGTTTCTTTCAAGATTATCTTACTTTACTACTGGTTATGGCCCCTATGGACATTTAAATTCATTTTATAGAGGAGTTTATGAGAATGTAAACGTAATTGATAGTAATTTAGTAGATTCTTTAGGAAATCCGTTATTTGATAAATTTTATAATTCTTCCGATCTACACATTAAATATAAAACAAAGTTGTTTAATAGATATCTTTATGTTTTTTGTTTATCAAATTTTAATACTGCTCAAGATTTTTTTAGTGTATTACCTGTTAATAGTTCTAAATCATTTATTAGACAATTTAATAATCAAATTGATTTATGTTATTTAGTAAATGAAAATTTTTCTTTGGTATTCAAACATGGATTTGAACGGGTTATAGCAAATTCTTCAACGAATGTAGATGATTATGACCCTTTTCCAATTGATGCAACTGGTCAAGATTTAGGAAGAATAAATTATATTCCATCATTTAAGCCAAGAAATCAAATTGGAAATATCTTCGGGTTTGGCGTTGATATCAAGTTGCTGAATGGAGCGTATTTATTTTTAAGACATTCACAGTTTAGTTTTGAAGATAAAAATTTTGCTGAAACCAATATTAGAGGTAGTGAATCTACCATAGAACTTAAAATAAATTTCTGATGAGAAAATTAACTAATTTACTAATATTATTTATACTTACTCCAGTAATATCTTTTAGTCAAGTAAAGTCTAAGGTTTGGTATGATGGAAATTCTAGAGCAATGTTTTATAGAGATGCTTTATCCGGAGATCTAAAAAAGCAAGATACAACATCTACAAGAAGTGAAGGTGAGGGGTATACAGCAATTGATTTGGGTATTCATTTTACTCCAAATAAAGATATTGAGATTTTATCTGAAATAAGAATTAAAAATGATTTTGGATTTATGTGGGGGTCAGGCTCTTACGTTGATTTAAGAAGACTTTCTGTTAAAGGGATTTTACAAAATAGAGTGAATTTTAATATAGGTGATATTTATTTAAAGCAAACAGAATTTACTCTGTACAACAATGAACATGAGTTGTCTTTGTATGAACCTTATGTTTTTAAGGCTTACAGAGACCTTATAACTTATGAAAATTATTATTTAGAAAATTATTGGAGAATGCAAGGGATTCAAACTAATTTTTCATACACATTCTACAATTTTCTTAAAAATTTAGATGTCGATTTATTTACAAGTAGAGTCAAAGGGGTTGAGTGGTTAGGTGACCCTGAGTTGCTAATGCTTGGAGGTACTAGTTTATTTAGACTAAGTAATAATATTGTTGTAAACTTTCATCATGTAAATTCTTTTGAAGTTCAATCATCTAGTCTCGATACTTCAACATATTATAATCCTGTTTCAAATATTCAGTTGTCACACAAAAGAAAAATTGGAAATAAAAGCTATAATCTAGATTTACAATTTGGTAATTCTATCAGACAGTGGAAGTCAACTACTTCATTTGATTTTCCTAAAATTTCAGGACGTTTTTTATCTGGAAGTGTAAAAATAAAATCAAAAAATATGCTTTCTTCAATTTTATTTAATTACGTTGATCCAAATTTTAGAAGTGTAGGTGCTCAAACCAGAAGAGTACAATATGAGACCTTACCTTCCACATATGCATACTATACAAATAATACACTAATTAGACCAATTAGTTTGTTAGATATAACAACTGATCCAAATGTTTATAATCAGTATTTATCCACTAAATTAATGCCTTTTAATCCACTTTATGCTTCTGTCTTGCCATATGGAAAATCTACTCCTAACAGATTAGGTTTTGTGTATAATTATAATTATTTTGGATATGATTTTTTAAGTAGTAAAAGTTATTTATCATATTTTAAAGAAATAGCAGGTCAAGGAACTACAGAGAAAAGAAATTTTCTTTCTTTTGGTTTTAACGTTGATTTTAAATTACATAAGTTAATAAAAAATATAAATAAATCTTCTATTGAGTTTAGTTTAAATGTTGAAAATATAAATAGAAATGGAAATGATTTAGAAAAAATAGATCTGAAGACTAATTTGGTTGGTCTTGGGGCTACATATGAATTATTTAAAGATTTAAGGTTAATTTCTGGAATTAAGATTTTTGCAGGTAAAGGAAATGAAGTCGAAACAATAAGAGATGATTTTGATCAAATTATTGATTTTGATTTGAAAAGTTATGACACAAATGAAAGTATATCTTTAGTTGGATTACAGTATAATTTTTCTGATGATATATATTTAACTTTACAAACAAATAAAATAAATTTTACAGATAATATCAGTGATATAAATAAATTATCACTTTCAAGAGTATACTTTATGTTTAATATGAATCTATAAAAATGAAAAATTACAAAATTATATTTGCCTATATTTTTTTATTATTTACATCATGTAATAAATATGATATAGAAGGACCGTATTTAAATGACCTATATGGTGATTTAGAAATTGTTGAAGCTTTAGATATAAATAACAACAACGTAAGTTTTAGTAATAATGAAAATGTTTTTTTTACAGCTAAGTTTTCTAAAATAGTTGATTGGAGAATTGTTATATCAGGATTAAATTCTAATGCAAAAAAAATAATAACTGGAAAGTCTAATGAAATTAATCAATCTAATAGTTTATGGAATGGTGATATAACTAAATTGCCATTTTTTGAAGAAGAAAACTGTAATGTAACTCTTTCATTTGACAATCATGATGATTCAATATCGACAAGTTTAAACATTTTATCCAAGAAAAAATATGGTAATGGAAATGAGTTAATTGTCAGTGATTTTGAAAATGGATTTAATCCTAATTTTACTAATTTTTTTCAAACTACTTGTTTAAAAAAAATAGAATTGGGAAATGCTGGTGAGGGAAATCAATATCTTGTTCAAGAAGGGATTTGTGATTGGGATTGGTTAATCGGATATGTAGATTATCCTGCTCAAAATTGGTTCTCTCAGGGAACATTAAATGCTAATCCTGAAAATATTTACTTTAATATAATGATAAAAGGGGATAGTACTTTATCTCCAACAAATGAAGCTAATTCTTTATTTAAGATTGAGTTTTATGAAGATGAGAATTCAGATGGTTATTATGATGCAAGTGTTGAAGATAGATATGATTATGAAATGGATATTGATTGGAATGGTTGGAAAATGATTTCAATCAGATATTCTAATTTAATATTAGCGGGAGATCCAAATGGTGGAGGTGTAGGTGGAAATAAAATAAGAGAGCCAAACAAAATTTTTAAAGTAAGAACATTATTATTAGCAAATCCAGTTTCTGGCTTTGCCAAAGCAGATGTTGATTATCTTATTTGGAGTGAAGGAACACCTATATTAGATCAATAAATATGAACAAATTTATTTTTATATTATTTCTTTTGATTTTTTCTTCTTGCAAAAATTTAGATTTTATTAATTTATATGATATTGAAGTTAAAAAAACCGAAGGGATAAATGGTTTTACATCTACGGAGATTTTTTCAAAAGGAGGGAGTGATGAAGTGTGGGGTATGAAAGATGAAGAATGTAATCCATTTAGTTTTTCCTCTTATGATGCAAGTATTGACTATACAAAAATTGACAAAAAAACTACAAATGAAGAAGATATCAATTTTGAAAAGGTTAATCAAGTAATAGACTTACCAACTGTTAGAGTAAAGGATAGAAGAAGAATTACAAAAAATTCTATACACATTAAAACTGATTATAATTCAAATTGTGAATGGATTGGCATGGGAATAGGTTGGGATGGTTGGCAAGGAAAAGATTTATCAAATGTTATGCAAAACTCAGCAATTCAGTTTATGGCAAGAGTTGATGGTGATCCTATTTTTTCACTTCCGATTGTATTTATATTAGAAGATTATTCTGAAAATCAATGTTATGCAACCGCTAGTTATTTAGGTATTTCAGGTGGATCAATTACTCAAAAATGGACTAAAGTTACTGTGCCTCTTCCTACTTTTTCATATAATATCAATAAATTAGATTTAACAAATATAAAACAGTTATTACTTCAATGTTATGATGTGACTGATGTCTATTTAGATGAGATTAAAATAGTCCCACATGAACATAAATATAAAAAACTTACTAATGACTTAACTGTCCATGACACGATATTTCCTGTTGTAATTTTTGAAGAAGAATTACAGTCAGCTTATGGGGTAGATAATAAGTACTGTGATAACATTGTCATTACATCTAATGTCAATTATTCTAATGGAAATTATATTAATGTAGATATAAATGATTCTATTTGTGATTGGAAAGAGATGTCAATTAGTTGGAACAAATGGCTCTATACTGATTTAAGTAAATATGTAAATAGTACTTCTTTAGAATTTGATTTAAAGATTCAAAATTTAGAAAACATAAAAATAACTTTTGTTGATTACAATAGAAATCAAATGGAAATAGATATTAAAAACTATTTAGATCAAAATAATCCGTCTTGGCAAAAAATACAAATACCGTTAAGAGATTTTCCAATAAGAAAATCTAAAATTGATTTGAAAATTATTAAGAATATAATTTTCAATTTTGAATCAAATATGAAATGTAAAATAGATAATTTAAAACTAACTAATAAAATATGATATTATGAAAAATACTTTTTTTACAATTTTATTAATTTTTCCTCTTTTAGCTTTCCCCCAAATTTTATGGGATGATTTTGAAGAAAATAGAATTGGATATTATGAATTTGTTCATGGTGGTATGACAGAAAGATTTGAAAATCCAAATCCATCAAGCTCTACTAACAATTCTGAACTTTGTGCTCAATATGTTAGAAATCCAGGAGAAATGTATGATGTTATAGTTTTGGTTGCTAATGGCTCTTTTACTAATTTAGAAGATTACCTAAATGGATCTAAAACTATGAAAGTAGATGTGTTTAGTCCAGGGCCAGGAATTCCATTACAGATAACATTAGAAGATTCATCGGTCGCAGGAGCAACTAATTATCCAGATGGAAGACATAGTATATATACTGCAACTACGACAGTAACTAATGAATGGGAAACTATTGAATTTATTTTTGATTCTAGACCTGACAATAGTGTTTTAGACGCTAATGTAACATCTTTAATTTTGTTATTTGATATTGGTTCAAACTCAGACGATACTTATTATTTTGATAATGTATATGGTCCTGAATTTAATAATCAATGTGCAAGTATTAATTCAAACCCATCAATAAATCTTGCAGATTGGGATTGTCATTGGAATATTGGAGTTTGTCCTTCAAATACTCCATGTTCATCTTATGATTATATTAGTGGTTGGTTAAATCAAGCCTATAATCCTGATAATTCGTCCATAAATACGAGTAAGTATTGTGGGTCATACACTAGAAATCCTGATGGAAATGGAGAAGATGTGTTTATTATGTATTTTAAAAATGGAGCATTAGATTTATCGACTAATAAATATTTTAATTTTCAAATTTATGGGCCTCCAAGACCAATATATGTTTCATTTCAAGACAATGCTGGAAACGAGGTAGTTCCTTTTAATTCTAATGTATCTAGTTTAAATACTTGGGAACAATTTAGTGTAGATCTAAGTAGTGGATTAGGACAGGATATAGTTAGAGCTGTATTTTTTATTGACCAATCTGTAATTAATTGGGATGAGTATTTGATTGATGATATTCATATGTCATCAATTGCTTTAGAAAATAAAAATATTTCTTCATCTAAATTAATTGATATATATCCAAACCCAGTGACAGATAATTTAAATTGCTACTTTGAGAATAATAATGAGGTTAATGCTAAAATTATTAATGTTACTGGTAAAATTTTATTTTCTAAAAATATTAAACCTGGTCACAATGTTATTGGTATTAATGATTTAACTTCAGGATTTTATTTATTAGAGATTAAAATAAATGATATAACATATTTTCATAAGTTTCAAAAAATTGATTAATGGTTAAAATATTTTTAATTGTATTTTTTCTTTTCAATTTGTCTGTTTTTTCTCAAGTTAATCAGATAAAAAAAGTAGAGGTAATTCAATCAAATGATGGATTTCGATTAGTTAAAGATAATAAGCCTTATTATATAAAGGGTGCTGGAGGTTATGAGCATCTAGACCTGCTATCTAAGATTGGAGGTAATTCAATTAGAACATGGGGAACAGAAAATGCTATTGAAATTTTAGATCAAGCACATCAGAAAGGGATATCTGTTTGTATGGGCTTGTGGGTAGGTCACGAGAGGCATGGGTTTGATTATAATGATGAATATGCAATCACTTCTCAATTAGAAGCATTCAAAAAACAGATTTTAAAATTAAAAGATCATCCGGCCCTTTTAATGTGGTCTGTTGGTAATGAAGTTGATTTGTTTTATAAAAACTTTAAAGTTTGGAATGCTGTGGAAGATATTGCAAAAATGATAAAAGAGTTAGATCCCAATCACCCAGTAATGACAGTTACAGCTGGAATTGAACCTTGTGAAGTTTATATGATTAAAAATTATTGTCCTAGTATTGATATTTTAGGTGTTAACACATATGGTGGTATTGATAATTTAGGTAAAATGATAAGAATGTATGGATGGGAAAAACCATATATTGTCACTGAATGGGGCCCTCATGGTCATTGGGAATCACCTAACACTGATTGGGATGTTGCTATAGAAAAAACAAGTAAAGAGAAGGCTAAAGCAAGAGAGATAGCATATAAGCATATTATTGATGATAAAGATTTATGTTTAGGAAGTTATGCTTTTTTATGGGGATCTAAACAAGAGTATACTTCTACTTGGTATGGAATTTTTACAGAAGATGATAAAACAACACAAAGTATAGATGTACTAAATAGTTATTGGAATAATATTAAACGTAATAAGGCTCCAATAATAAATACGTTGTTTTTAAATAATAAAAGCATGAGTGAGAGTGTAAAAGTAAGAAAACGTTCTGAATGTATTTTTGAATTTAATGTTAAAGATCCAGAAGAAAAAAAGCTGTTTTATAATTTTGAAATTATGCCTGAAAGTACTGATAAAAGATCTGGTGGTGAAGCTGAAAAAGCTCCAGAGGCTTTGCCTATAAAAATACTTGAACAATCTAAAGAAAGGTTAGTTGTTAAAGCTCCAAATAGGTCAGGTCCGTATAGATTTTTTATTTTTGTTTCNGATGAATATAATAATGTAGCAACTGCTAATTTTCCATTTTATGTTAAATAGTAAAATATGAATAAAATTAATCTTTCTATTGATTGTGTTGTTTTATCATTTGATAAAGATCAAAAATTAAAAGTATTATTAATTAAGAAATATATTAATTCTAAAAATGATTATCAATTTGCTCTTCCAGGGGATCTTTTAAGAATCGATGAAGATGTACTTTGTGGTGCAAAACGAATTCTTAAAAGTTTGACTTCTTTAGAAAATATTTATTTAAAGCAGTTTGCAGTATTTGGACATCCAGATAGAACTAAAAATAAAAAAGATCAACAATGGTTAAAGCTTTATAGAAAAAATCCAAATGAAAGAGTAGTTACTATAGGATATGTAGCATTGGTAAATATTGCTGATTTTCTTCCAAAGCCATCATTGTTTGCTGTCGAAGCTGAGTGGGTAGAACTAAGTGCAGTTTCAAATCAACTAGCATTTGACCACAATAAAATAATTAATGAAGCTGTTGAATTTCTTAAAGATAATTTAGACTACAAATTAGCAACATCAATGTTACCTTCCAAATTTACATTATCTCAATTACAAATCATTTTTGAATTGTTATTAGACCAAAAGTTAGATAAGAGGAATTTTAGAAAAAATATTTTTAAAGCAGATCATATAATAAAAACAAAAGAGAAGCAAAAAGGTGTTCCTCACAAACCAGCTCATTTATATGTGATGAAAAAATAGTTAGTTAACTTTTAATAAAAGTATTTTTTTCTCTGAAGTGAAACTTAATTAGGTCTTTAATAGGATTTCTTACTATGTTTTTCACATTGCAATTATATCTTTTTGCAATTTCGATAATCTCATTTTTTAAGAAGAATGAAACTGATCCAATAAAGTTAATATCAACATTTTTATGGTTTTTGTAACAACATACATGTGTTTCAAAAAAATTGGTTAACCCTTTATAAATTATCTCTCTAATTTCTTTATCATTTTTGTTTGTAGAAACAAAAGGAAAAAATTTAGAAAGGTATACGTTAGCTCTATTATTGTTGTAAATGTTCTTCATTACTTCACTAAAACATATGTCGTAATCATTTTCAAATTTTTGTTTTAATTTTCTTGAGAATTTNTTGTTAAAGTAGTAATTAAGAATAATTTTTCCAAAATAATTTCCAGAACCTTCATCTCCAAGCATAAATCCTAATGATGGTCCGTTTTCTACTATTTTAACTCCATCAAAATAACATGTATTTGAACCAGTTCCTAATATGCATGTTATATTAGGTTTTCCTTTATACATTGCATAGCAAGCAGCATCAAGATCATGATTTATATGCACTTTAGCATTTTTAAAAAATAGATCAAGGGGTTTGTGAATGATTTTATTTTTTTCATCAGATGAACANCCTGCACCATAAAAGTAGACTTTTTCAACTTCATTTTTATATTCTGTTAGACCAGAATTATTTAATGTTTCTAAAATTTTTTCTTGATCAATAAAATAAGGGTTAAAACCAATAGTTTCACATTTAAATAAGATATTGCTGTGTTTATCACATAATGCCCAGCTACACTTAGTTGATCCGCTATCAGTAATTAAAATCATTTTTAATTTTTTGCGAATATAGTATAATATTCAGAAATATCAATTTTTTTTCTTATTAGTGTAAAAAATACACTAACTTAGCATTTTAAAATAAAATTTAATTAAATGAAAAAAATAAAAATAGGAATTAATGGCTTTGGTAGAATAGGTAGATTAGTTTTACGAGCTGCTATAAAAAGNAACAACATTGATATTGTAGCTATAAATGATATTGTTGATATTGATTATATTTTATATATGCTTAAATATGATTCTACTCATGGTAAATTCTTTAAAGAAGTTAGAATTGAAAAAAATTTTTTAATTATAGATTCTCATAAAATTAGAGTAACAGCTGAAAGAAATATTGAAGATATTTCTTGGGGTGAAGTAGGAGCTGAATATATTGTTGAGTCAACCGGCTTATTTCTTACACAAGATACTGCTTCAAAGCATATTAAATCAGGAGCTAAAAAAGTTGTTATGTCTGCTCCATCAAAAGATCAAACTCCTATGTTTGTCATGGGGGTAAATCAATTTAATTATAATAAAAATATGGATATTGTTTCAAATGCATCATGTACAACTAACTGTCTTGCTCCAATAGTAAAAGTATTACATGAAAATTTTGGAGTTAAGAATGGATTAATGACTACAGTTCATTCTGTAACAGCTACACAAAAAACTCTTGATGCTCCCTCAGTTAAGGACTGGAGAGCAGGAAGAGGTGCATTTCAAAATATTATACCTTCTTCAACAGGGGCGGCTAAGGCAGTTGGAAGAGTTATGCCTCAAATGGAAGGTAAGTTAACAGGTATGTCATTTAGAGTGCCTACAGCTAATGTTTCTGTTGTTGATCTTACAGTTAATTTGGATACTTCTACTACATACGATAATATTTGTAAAGTTATGAAACAAGCATCAGAATCCAATGATTTAAAAGGNATTTTAGGTTATACTGAAGATATGGTGGTTTCTTCAGATTTTATTTCAGATAGTAGAACATCTATTTTTGATGCTAATGCAGGTATACAATTAGATTTAAATTTCTTTAAAGTAATTAGTTGGTATGATAACGAGTGGGGATATTCAAATAAAATGCTTGATTTAATATCACATATGTATGATATTGATAATGATCTAATATAATTTCAATAAAAAATTATCTTATGTTAATTTAGAGGTGGTAAGACCACCTCTTTTTTTTNAAAATAAATCTAAAATAGAAAGTGTGTATTTTTTACACTAAGTAAATTTTTTAATATTTTAATCTAGTGGNTNAAACTTAATGTATTTTGTACACTAAGTGCAAATTTTGTATATTTAAGAAATTATTAACTAAAAACAATATTATGAAAAANATTATTAGAATTTTTATGCTTAGCCTAATGATAGGTGGCTTTGCATTTAACGCATTTTCTCAAAGTGCTGTTGATTCTGCAAACGTTACATTTCAAGTAGATATGAGTAATGTTAGTTCATCATTTACATCTCCTGAAGTGAATGGTACATTNAATAGTTGGTGTGGAAGTTGTTGGCAAATGACTGATACCAATGGTGATAATATTTGGGATGTAACAGGCAAAGTTTTAAAGAATACAAATCATGAATTTAAATTTTCTGCTGATGGTTGGGCTATACAAGAAAATTTATTTTCAGGAGATCCTTGTGTTGTAAGTGCATTTGGATTTACAAATCGTACTTTAAATGTTTCAGGTGATACAACTCTTCCAGTTGTTTGTTGGGAATCTTGTGGACCATGTAGTAATTCACCTTCAGCGTACAATGTTACTTTTAGATTAGATATGAATAATCTAAATGTGTCTTTTACAACTCCTGAAGTGAATGGTACATTTAATGGTTGGTGTGGAAGTTGCTGGCAAATGACTGACGTAGATGGTGATAATATTTGGGAATTTACTACATTGGTAGCTCCTGGTCAATACGATTTTAAATTTTCAGCTGATAACTGGAATATACAAGAGGCTTTAGANACTAACNTATCATGTGTTAATTGGGTTTTAGACTCAACTCTCTCATTAGGTTATGCTNCAAANAGATTCCTTGAAGTTATTTCTTCAGATATTATTCTTGATATTGTTCCTTGGAATGGTTGTGCATCAGTAGCAGTTGTTGATGGATGTACTGATCCAACTGCAAATAATTATAATTCGTCTGCAAACAATGATGATGGATCTTGTACATATGATGTTACTTTTACTGTTGATATGAATTGTTCTGGACTAACAGTAAATAGTATTGCTGCCACAGGTCCTTCAGATAATTGGTCATGTAATTCTTATGTNCTTTCNGACAATAATTTAGATGGTGTTTGGGAAGGAACTTATAGTTTACCTGCTGGAAATTTTGAATATATNTATTGTGCTGATGGATGGGCGCAAAGTGAAGCTACATCNTTATTAAATAATGGNACTGCATCTGGNGATTGGTCTTGTACTCCAGTAACAGACTATTGGTCTTTTGCGAATAGACAGATTGTTGTGGGTTCAATTTCAACACTTGATACATGGGGAGATTGTGCACCATGTGCATCAACAATTTTTGGATGTACAGATTCTACAGCTACGAATTATGATCCAACAGCAACAGTTGATGATGGTTCATGTTTATATTCTTCAGTATTAACAGTAACTACGACAGTATGTAANAGTGCATCATCGGTAATGATGACAGGTCCATGGTGGAACTGGGATCCNANNGNNGGTCCAGTAGCNGTAGACAATGGAAATGGTACNTGGACATTNACATTTGATCCAGCACCGACAGCTGATATGGAGTACTTATTAGTTGTAGATGGTGTTCAGGAAGATTTAACTGCTGCAAACACAGCATCTGGAGACTGGTCATGTACACCAATTACAGATTACTGGTCATATGCAAATAGATTGTGGACAGTAGGTTCAGGAAACGTTACGAATACTTACGGAACTTGTGGAGTATGTGTAACAACAGTTTCTGGATGTACAGATTCTACAGCTACGAACTATGATCCAACAGCAACAGTTGACGATGGTTCATGTCAGTACCCACCAGTTGTATGTGCAGAAGATGCACCTACTAACTTAAGTGCGAC
>PBQB01000057.1 GCA_002724895.1 Flavobacteriales bacterium | reverse complement strand
TAAGTTGAATAATAAAATTATTAATATCATTAATATGTTCTAAAACATGCCACATGCTTATTGAATCTATTGAGTCGTCTTTCAATGAACTAAGAGTAACATCATCACTGATGTTTAAGTTATAGTTTTTCACAGCTTTTTTTCTTGCTAGATCAGAAGGTTCAATACCAAGTGTTTTATAATCATTCTTTTTACAGGCGTACAGAAACTCTCCTGTTCCACAGCCAATATCTAAATGTGTACCATTTCCTTTAAATTTCTTTAGTAGTTTTAGTTTTTTGTGTATTGTTTTTTTTCTCACAAGTTGATAAAGCCAATTAAGAAGACCTTTTTTTTTGTTTGTGTGAGAAATATAATTGCTGGAAATATAATATTTATTTATATCATCATCCTTTGGTTTTGGATTTGTGAATAAAAATCCACATGTTTCACATGAAACAATATTGAATTGTTCTTTAGAAACCGAATGATCTGTGCATATCAACCAGTCTTTAAACTTTATATTATTACATACGGGGCATTGCTTTAAGTATCTCATCTTCCTAAGTATACTAGTAATACATTAACATCAGATGGACTTACGCCACTAATTCTAGACGCTTGACCTATTGTTGTTGGCTTAACAGTTTTAAGTTTTTCTTTTCCTTCAGCTGATATAGAGTGAAATTTGTCATAGTCTATGTCTTCTTTTAAGACTATATCCTCTAATCGTTTATTTTTTTTGACAGACTCTCTCTCTTTTTTTAAGTACCCGTCATATTTAATTTCGATCTCTACTTGAGCTATTACTTGCTCATCAATCATATTTTCTTTGATAAAGTAATTTAGTTCCGTATAATTAATTAGATCTTTGATATAGATGTTTGGCCTGGCTAATAGTGTAATAAGCTTTACTTTTTGTTTTAGTAAGGAGCTCTTCTTTTTTTTAAGTAATTCGTTGATAGCCAGATGGTTACAGCTTGTTTTTTTAAGGTAGGATACCATTAATTTAATTTTTTCTTGTTTAGTTTTATTGTTGTCGTATCGTTCCTTTGTTGCTAAGCCTAACCTGTATCCTTTTTCAGTCAATCTAGAATCTGCATTGTCTTGTCTTAGTAAAAGCCTAAATTCTGCTCTAGATGTAAACATCCTGTACGGCTCTTCTGTTCCTTTAGTTATTAGGTCATCTATTAATACCCCTATGTAAGCTTCAGATCTTGAAAGAATAAAGCTTGTTTTTTTATTAATCTTTTGGTGTGCATTGATTCCTGCAATTAATCCTTGACACGCGGCTTCTTCATATCCTGTTGTACCGTTAATCTGCCCACAAAAAAACAAGTTATTTTTAATTTTTGTTTCTAGAGTGTGTTTTAGCTGTGTTGGAGGAAAATAGTCATATTCAATAGCATACCCAGCTCTAAACATTTTCACTTTTTCTAGGCCTTTAATTTTTCTTAACGCTCTCAATTGGATATCTTCTGGAAGTGAGGTAGAAAAACCATTGAGGTAAATTTCTATAGTTTCTTTTCCTTCTGGCTCAATAAACAGTTGGTGTGATTCTTTTTCTGAAAACCGTTCTATTTTATCTTCAATTGAAGGGCAATATCTGGGACCAACACCCTTAATTCTTCCGTTATACATAGGCGAATCTTTAAACCCCCCTTTAAGTATTTTGTGAACTTCTTTTGTTGTATGTGTAATATAGCAGGAAAATTGCTTTTTAATTTTTTTAGTATTGCCATATGAAAAAGAACCACATTCTTTATCTCCTTTTTGTTCTATAGTTTTTTTATAATTAATTGTTCTCCCATCTAATCTAGGAGGAGTGCCTGTTTTCATTCTACCATGTTGAAAGCCTAATTCAATAAGTTGCTTCGTTATACCTTCTGCTGCAGGTTCTCCTGAACGTCCGCCCATATAGTTTTTTTTCCCCAAGTGAATAAGTCCATTTAGAAATGTGCCATTACATAGAATAACAGATTTACTTTTGATTTTTATGCCCATTTTAGTAATTACACCTGTGACATTTTTATTTTTTGTAGAAATATTTTCAACAGTATCTTGCCAAAAATCAATATTTTTATTTGCCTCTAAAGCTTTACGCCATTCTTTTTCAAAAATTTTTCTGTCGCATTGAGCTCTTGGACTCCACATGGCAGGACCCTTACTTTTATTTAGCATCCTAAATTGTATCATTGACAAATCGGTAATTACTCCAGTAAGCCCTCCTAACGCATCAATTTCTCTAATTATTTGTCCTTTTGCAACACCACCCATTGCTGGATTGCAAGACATTCTAGCAATAGTTTCTAAATTTTGAGAAATTAATAAAACTTTTGACCCTAATTTAGCAGCAGCGTTTGCCGCTTCACATCCAGCATGTCCCCCTCCAACAACAATAACGTCATAAACATCTTCTATTATCATTTTTATTTATGTTTTTTTAAATAATAGCTTTCTTTTTCGCGCATAATTTTTTTTTCTTTTTTCGTCTTATCTTTATAGCCAGCTAAATGTAATATTGCATGAGCCATAACTCTTTGTAATTCTTTTTCAAACAAAATATTATAAGTTTGAGCATTTTCTTTAATACGATCTACGCTAATTAAAACATCTCCACTAAGACAATTTTTGCTTGAATAGTCAAAAGTAATAACATCTGTGTAGAAGTCATGCTTTAAGTATGTTTTATTTTTATTTAATAGAAATTCATCATCACAAAAAAAATAAACAATATTGCCACATTCTTTTTTTTCTTCAAGGATTATATTCGTTAACCATTTTCGTAATGGAAGGCTCTTGAAATAAATTTTATTGTTTTTTTGAAATGTTATCATGCTTTATTAAAAGAGAGTTAAAATAATCTTTGACTTTAGTTTTATAATATGGTGTTAATTGAATAGGTGTTGTTTTAATAAGCTCTTGCTGAGCAGTTTTTTTCTTAAGATATTCTTGGTATTTTATATTATTATTATTATCAAAAATCCATTCTGTAGATTCTCTTTGTGAGTCTTGATCTTTTTCTTTTTGTGCATTTTCAAATTCTAATAGTTTGTTAAAAATTTCAGTTTGACGCTTGAGGCTTTCTTTAGTTATTCTATTGTTTACAATGTCAGTTTCATTTTGTTCCATTTTGTTTAATAAATCATCAATTTTCCCTTTCTCTCCTGTTTTTCCAATTTCATCTCTCAATTTTAAAAGATTATTTCTGATCTCTTCCTGCTGCCTTGCAAGCATCATTAATTCTTTTGCATTTTCTTTGGTGTTTTTTCCTTTATTGCGTTCTTTCATTGATTGACTTAAACGTTTTTGGGCTTTTTTTAGTTCAGATAATGAAGGCTGACTAGAATTACTTGGTTTGTTACAGTTTTTTGGCTTGTTGCATTGAGATGAGGCAGAGTTTAAATCTTTTTGCATCTGTTCCAAAATTTCAGAGAGGATTAAAGCAAGATTATTTGTTGATGTCATAACATACTGTTGTCTATTAGTTGCTTTTTTCTTATTTCTTTCCTCTAGCTCTTTTGTTGCCTTTTGCATATTAATTTTAACAGATGTGATTTCTTTATTGATTATAGATTTTATTTCTACAACTCTTTTACTAAGAGCAAATAAAGAGTCTTCAATAATCTTACTGTCATCAGATAATTTTTTTTGATTTTGAACAATCTTCAAATATTTAGGATTGTTTTTTCCTACGTTATTTGTTTCAGAAATTAACTTTTCCTGCTCAAATGACAATGTAATAAGGTTTTCAAGAATTTGTCTTAAAGCGTCCATATCTTCAATATTTGATTCTGAATTACACTGCATTTCCATTTCATTTAAAGACTGTTGTAATTTTTTTAGATTTTCAATCGCTTCATTTTGTTTCTTTTTTGATTTTTTTCTGTTATTTCTTTTCAACTCTTTACTGCTTTTATCCATTTGTTCATTAATATCGTTTTCCTCTTGGTCCGTTGAAGGAATATTAATTTTTTCTTCCAGATTATCATTCTTATTTTTAATATCATTAAGATCTTTTTTTATTTCTTCAAATTCATCTTTAATTTTTTCTTGTTTTGAAGATAGATCATCAGTATTTATTTTTTTATCAGACGTTTCTTTTTCCAGGTTTTTTTGCTTAGAAATTAAATCTTGTACCTTTTCTAATGCTTCTTCTATTTTTTGTTCAAGTTCTAATTGTTTTAAAAGCTCCAACTCTCTTTCCAGTTCTCTTTCTATGCTGTTATTTTCTGCATCTAATTTTTCTAAAAGATTTTTTAGTTTGTTTTTATCTATTTCAGATAATTTTTTTTCTAGCTCATCTATTAACTTTTTAGTCTCTTCATCAATTAGGCTTTGAATTAATTCATCTAATTGTTTTTGTTTTTCTATTGATTCAGACTGCATTTTTTCTTGCGATTTTATACTAGACGAGTTTGATTTCTGTGCAGACTTTATTTGTTTTTCTAATTGTTTTTGTTGATCAATAATTTCTTTAGCCAACTTTTTAACTTCCCAATCAACATTTTCCTTTTCAATTAGATGCTTATTTAGTTTTTTAATATTTTCTTGTATTTGTGCACTAATGTTTTTAGAATTATTTAGTTTACTTTTAGTGGAATTATTTATGCTATCCTTTTTAAGAAGAAGCTCTTTTTTTGTAAGTTCTTTATATTTAAATAAATCACTTTTGGTTTTTTTGGGGCCATTTATTTCATCATTATCAAATACATTAAAGAAAAAAATCATTTCAGAACCAGCATTTAATGAAACTGAATTAGTGTTAAAATTGTAGTAGAATATTTCTTGATTATAGCCTTCAATTTTAATTCTTTCAGATTTATATATAGATGTGTCTGGTGTAATTATTTTATAGTTAAAATATAAAGCCGACAATCCATAATCATCTTCAATAGCACCTTTGAAAAAATAATTTTCATTAGAACTGTCTTTTAACAATTCAACATTTATGATTGGATAATTATCTTTAATAGTTGTAATTTTATATTTAAGGCTATCAGTTAAGTTGTTATTTTTAGTTACGATAGTATAATTCAAGGTTTTTCTAATCACTTTATTTTTTAAAAAGGGGTTTTTAGCTTTTTCAAACCTTTCTTTATTATTGAAATTAAATGATATAGAATCAGTGTTTTTCAAATTAAACGTCCATAAAATTTTTGTTCCTTCAGGAACGGTAACGTCCCCATTATTGCTAATAATTTTAGGCTTAATTTTTGTGTGTTTTGGGTAATCGATTCTCATATCGAAATCAATTACTTTGGGCATTGGGAGAGCTGTTAAAGTATATATGTTACTTTTATATCCCCCAGCTAAAAGTCTAAAGCTAATATCTTGATTAACACTTTTAAAGAGGTAGTTAAATGAAGTTTTGTTAAGTTTTGTCAATTTAAATGCAGAGTTATTAATTTCAATATAAACATCAGATGGAATTTCATTTCCAGAAAGAGAGATGTTTAATTCGTAATTTTCGTATTGAACAACAGATAGTTCATTTTGAAAAATATATTTAAACGGGGCCTCAGGCTCAAAAAAAGTATTGTGTTTAATTATTCTTGCAGAACTTTCCGTTATGACATATTTTTTGCCTGTAATAAATAATGACAAAATTATAGCCATAGGCAGTATTAGCCATTTAATGTGTTTTTTGTTATTTGAAAGGCGAATAGCAGAATTGAACTGTACAAGTTTAATTTTATTTGTTTTTTGAACAATACTAGCTGTTATTAGTTCATTTTCTTTTTCATCCATCTCATTTAATTGTAGAAGATTAATTAACTTATCGTCAATTTCTACAAAATGATCACCTATTATCTTTGCCGCCTGTTTGTGTGATATAATTTTACCTATGTTAAAGATTTTTAAAACAGGAGACAATACCAATGTCAGTATTAAATAAAATGCAACAAGAATATATGTCCAGAAAATAAAAGTTCGTTCAGAGACATCTAAATTTAAAAAGTGCTCAACAATTGAAAAAATAATAAATAATAAGAAAAGAATGGATACAGAATAAATTATTCCTTTAATAAATTTATTTAAGTAATATTTTTTAATAAAACTATTTAATTTATTAAATAATAAAATATTTGCTTTTTTTCTCATTTTACAAAAATACAATTTTAAAGCGCATCATGTAAATTTATAAGATAAAGACTATCTTTGTTGCAAAAAAAATGACTAAAGTAAGAGTTAGATTTGCCCCAAGCCCCACCGGACCATTACACATAGGCGGGGTAAGGACAGCATTATATAATTATCTTTTCGCTAAAAAACATAATGGAAATCTTATATTAAGAATAGAAGATACAGATCAATCTAGATATGTTGACGGTGCAGAAGAATATATTGTTAATTCTTTACAGTGGTGTGGAATTAAATTTGATGAAGGGCCAATAAATGGAGGCGATTTTGGACCATATAAACAATCTCAAAGAAAAGACATCTATAAAAAATATGCTGAATTCTTAGTTGATAATGATAAAGCCTATTATGCTTTTGACACAAAAGAAGAGCTAGAAGAAATGAGGGTTAGAATGAAAAAAGCAGGAGTTGCATCTCCTCAGTACAACTCAATTACTAGAGAAAGCATGCATAATTCAATATCATTGTCAGAAGATGAAGTCCAAAAAAGAATACAGGAAAATCAAAAATATGTAATTAGACTAAAAATACCTAGAAATGAGGAAGTTAAAATTAATGATTTAGTAAGGGGATGGGTAGTGGTAAACACCAATAATATTGATGACAAGGTAATTTTTAAATCTGATGGAATGCCTACTTATCACTTAGCCAATGTAGTTGATGATTATTTAATGAAAATTACTCATGTCATAAGAGGGGAAGAATGGTTGCCTTCGGCTCCTTTACATGTTTTGTTATATAAGTACTTAGGTTGGGAATCTAAACAACCAAAGTTTGCACATTTACCTCTAATATTAAAGCCTGATGGCAATGGAAAGTTAAGTAAGAGAGATGGAGATCGACTAGGATTTCCAGTGTTCCCATTAAACTGGACTAATCCAGAAACAAAGGAGATAAGTTTAGGATACAAAGAAGGTGGTTATTTCCCGGAGGCATTTATAAATATGTTAGCTTTTCTTGGATGGAATCCTGGAACTCCTCAAGAATTATTTTCATTAAATGAGTTATGTAAAACATTTTCTTTAGAAAGAGTAGGAAGATCTGGAGCAAAATTTGATTTTGATAAAACAAAATGGTATAATCAACAATATTTAAGGTCTAAAACAAAAACTGAATTAGCAGAGATACTACAGGTTCTATTAAAAGAAAATAATATTAATGCTGATATTAATTATGTTGCAAGCGTATGTGAACAATTAAAGGAAAGAGCAACGTTTGTGAAAGATATGTGGGACGAAGGAAAATATTTTTTTCAACAACCCAGATTGTATGATGAAAAAACAATTAGAAAAAAATGGAAGGACAATACACATGTTATATTAAATGAACTTAGATTAGAAATATCGAAAATAGAAAAATTTACCTCAGAAGAAATAGAGAATGTTTTTAAACAATTTTTAGAAAGGAATAAAATTAAAATGGGAGTTTTATTACCTGCATTTAGATTATCTTTGACAGGATTGGGAATGGGGCCATCGTTATTTAACATTGCTGAGCTTATTGGCAAAAAAGAAACCTTATCTAGAATTGATATAGCCATAAAAAAGATAAAAAAATGATGACAATTGCAGTAGAAGGAATAAAGTTGTATGCTTATCATGGGCATTTAAAAGAAGAAGCAGTTTTAGGAGGACATTTTTGTGTTAGTGTTTGGATTGATGTCAACACAGAAATTGTTGAAGAAACAGATAATTTAAAAGATACACTAGATTATGTTAGGGTAATAAATATTGTTAAGGAACAAATGTTAATTAGATCAAACATGATTGAAACTCCAACAGCAAGAATAGCGGAAAAAATTATAAAAGAAAAAAATGTTTTGAAAGTAACTGTTGAAGTACAAAAAATAAGCACCCCGGTTGATGCAGTTTTTAATAAAATATCAGCAAAAAAAACGCTAGTTAAACCAAATATGTCTAGATCAACTTAATAATTTATTAAAAAATTTAAAGTTTCAAGTGAAGTGTTAACAAAAAGCCCACCTAAATTGACGGGTTTATTTATATTCTTAATCAAATAATATTTAAAAAAATGACGTTTTTATTTATTCATTATTCTTTGCATTTTTTTCTTCCTTTACTAATTGCATTTATGTTTTTTAGGAAGGATTGGAAGAAAGTATATTTGATTATGATTCTAACTATGATAGTTGACTTAGACCATTTACTTGCTGATCCAATTTATCAGGCAGATAGATGTAGCATCAATTTTCACCCTCTACATTCGTATTATGCTATATTCGTATATTTGATAATGGCATTTTTACAAAGGCCTTTAAATATTATTGGAATTGGGCTTTTGTTGCATATGTTAACTGATTTTAGTGATTGTCTAATACGAAATTAAAAAAGTTAGAAAATATGCTAAATAGGAATCTATATCAGTTTGAGATAGTTTTTTGCTATTCATTTTTCTAGTAATAACGGTCTTTTAAAAATATTTAACTATTATTAAAAATATAGTCATTTTGGATGTGGTAATTTGTTATTGTTAACTGGAGTAGCACTTATTTTAGATTCTAAAAGATAGAAAAGAATATAATAATCACGTAATAAGCAAGAAAAAANNAGACTATTTATTTATAGATTTTATGGCATCTATATAATTGGTTTTTTTTGAAATAATTAAGTTTAAATCATCTATTTGAACTCTTTGTTGCTCCATTGANTCGCGACTCCTTAATGTTATAGAATTGTCATTTAATGTTTGATGATCAACAGTAATACAAAACGGTGTTCCAATAGCATCTTGTCTTCTATATCTTTTCCCTATAGAGTCTTTCTCTTCATATTTACAATTATAAANTAATTTTAGGTTGCTAAGTATTTCTTGTGCTTTTTCTGGTAATCCATCTTTTTTTGTGAGAGGTAATACTGCAACTTTAACTGGTGCTAAAAAAGGAGGGATTTTTAGAACAACTCTTATTTCATNGTTTTCTAACTTTTCTTCATTATATGCATTACATAAAATAGCTAAAAANANCCTATCTAATCCAATCGATGTTTCAATTACGTAAGGAATATAGCTTTCATTTTTTTCGTTGTCAAAATAACTTATTTTTTTACCGGAACTTGCTTGATGTGCTTTTAGATCAAAATCAGTTCTAGAATGTATTCCTTCAAGCTCTTTAAACCCAAAAGGAAAGTTAAACTCAATATCTGTGGCAGCGTTTGCATAGTGAGCTAGGTTTTCGTGATCATGAAAACGATAATTTTCCTCACCTAGATTTAATGATTTATGCCATTGCATACGATTTTTTTTCCAGTAATTATACCAATCAATTTCATCTCCTGGTCTAACAAAAAACTGCATTTCCATTTGTTCAAACTCTCGCATTCTAAAAATAAATTGTCGAGCAATAATTTCATTTCTGAAGGCTTTTCCAATTTGTGCAACTCCAAAGGGAAGCTTTAACCTTGATGTTTTTTGTACATTTAGGTAATTAACAAAAATACCTTGAGCTGTTTCAGGTCTCAAATACAGCTCAGATGATGTGTTTAAGTTTGCACCAATCTTTGTTTTAAACATTAAATTAAATTGACGTACATCTGTCCAATTACAGGTTCCTGAAATAGGACATTTGATTTCAAGTGTTTCTATTAGTTTTTTAATAGATTTTAAATCATTGTTTTTTAAGTATTTATTTATTTGATCACTAATTTGATTGATTTTTTTTTGNCGCTCTACAATCCTTTTATTTGTTGAAATAAACTCTTCTCTATTAAAATTAGCACCATATTTCTTTTTAGCCTTAATACATTCCTTTTCTATTTTATTTGAAATTTTTTGAATATAACTTTCTATAAGAATGTCTGCCCTATACCTTTTTTTAGAATCTTTATTGTCAATCAGGGGGTCATTAAAAGCATCAACATGTCCAGAGGCTTTCCATACTGATGGATGCATAAAAATTGCACTATCAATACCAACAATATTATCATTTAAATTTATCATTGATTTCCACCAATAATCTTTAATATTATTTTTNAGTTCAGATCCAAATGGACCATAATCATATGTTGCAGAAAGACCATCATAAATTTCAGAAGATTGAAAGACAAANCCATATTCTTTACAGTGCGCTATTACGTTTTTAAATAAATCTTCATTACTATTCATGTATGCAAAAGTAGNAATTTATTGTAGTTTTGCTTTTATGATTCAATTAGATGATAAAATANTATCNTTAGATATNTTTAAAACGTATTTTTTATGCGATCTTAAATCATGCAAAGGAGCTTGTTGTGTAGAAGGGGATGCTGGAGCCCCAATTACTATTGAAGAAAAAAAAATAATTGAAGAAGCTTTGGAACATGTTAAGCCTTATATGTCTTTTAAAGGAATAAAATCAGTTGAAGTAAATGGTGTAGCAGTTTTAGATGATGAAAATGATCTAACAACAACATTAGTAAATAATAGAGAATGTGCGTTTTCATATAAAGATAAAGGAATTGTAAGGTGCTCATTTGAAAGTGCGTGTAATGATGGAAAAATTAAGTTTAAAAAACCAATCTCTTGTCATCTTTTTCCAATTAGGATTACTTCTTATGAAGATTTTGAAGCTATTAACTATGAAAAAATTCAAATATGCAAGTCAGCTTGTGCATGTGGAACAGAAATAAAACTACCACTATATGTCTTTTTAAAAGAACCTTTAATTAGAAAATATGGTAAAAATTGGTATGATGAATTGGTAAAAATTGGAAAGGCAATAAAAAAAGCTTAAATATTTGACTAGTTAGTGTGTTTTTAAACTATTTGAAAGCGTTATGCCCGGTGATATCTAGTCCTGTTATCAGTAAATGAATATCATGTGTTCCTTCATATGTGATGACAGACTCTAAGTTCATCATATGTCTCATTATTGAGTATTCTCCAGTTATTCCCATGCCACCTAAAATTTGACGAGCATTTCTTGAAATAGTTAAAGCCATATCTACATTATTTCGTTTACACATTGAAATTTGTGCAGAGGATGCATTGTTTTTATTTTTTAATTGTCCTAATCTAAATGTCAATAGTTGAGCTTTAGTTATTTCAGTAATCATTTCTGCAAGTTTTTTTTGTTGCAATTGAAATGAAGCAATAGGTTTTCCAAACTGAATTCGTTCTTTAGCGTATTTAAGAGCTGTATCATAGCAATCCATAGCTGCCCCAATAGCTCCCCATGCAATGCCATATCTAGCAGAGTCTAAACAGCCTAGAGGTGCACCAAGACCATCTTTATTGGGTAAAATATTTTCTTTAGGGACTTTTACATTATTAAAGACAAGTTCTCCAGTAGCAGAGGCTCTTAGACTCCATTTGTTATGGGTTTCAGGTGTTGTAAATCCAGGCATACCTCTTTCAACAATCAATCCTTTTATTCTTTCTTCTTCATTTTTTGCCCAAACAATAGCGATATCGGCAAAAGGGGAATTTGAAATCCACATTTTTGAGCCATTAAGTAAAAAATAATCACCCATATCTTTAATAGAGGTTGTCATGGAACCAGGATTTGACCCGTGATCAGGTTCGGTAAGTCCAAAACAACCAATTAGCTCTCCGCTTGCTAATTTTGGAAGATATTTTTTGCGTTGAGCTTCGCTACCATAATTAAAAATAGGGTACATTACCAGAGATGATTGGACTGAAGCTGTAGATCTTATACCGCTATCTCCTCTCTCAAGTTCTTGCATAATAATTCCGTATGATATTTGATCTAGCTCCGCGCCACCATATTTTGACGGGATATAAGGGCCAAACGCACCAATTTCTGCTAGTCCTGGTAAAATATTCATTGGAAAATTGGCTTCTTGACAGGATTGTTCTATAATAGGAGAAATGTTTTTTTTCACCCATTCTCTTGTAGCTGACCTAATTAACTTATGCTCATCAGTTAATAGATCATCCATGTTGAAATAATCTGGAGATGTGAAATTATCTTTTTTCATTTAACAAAATTATAATTTTAATTTGTAGTATAATGTCTAGATTAAGAAAAATATATCTTTGTAGATTATTATGAAAGTACAAGAAAATATAATTATTAGTGATGATTTTTTTTTCATCGTATTAATAATAGCATTTTTATTATCAGCAATATTGAAATCATCTTACTGGAAGCATACCAAAATATTACTTAAAGCAACATTTGCACAAAGATATGCAAATCAATATTTGAGAGAAGATAATGTTTTTACTGAAAGAGTAAATATTATATCATTTTTGATAATGACACTTACTTTTTCAGTAATAATAATCAAGAAGTTAGCTGTAATCAGTCTACTTCAATCATTAATAACAATAGGATTAGTCTTCATTTTTTATATGATGAAAATAATTGCAATTAAAGTTTTAGGTTATTTATTTATGATAAAAGATTTTTCTAAGCTAGCAATATTTTTTTCATTAATCTATGATAGAAGTGTAGGGATTTTACTATTGCCACTCATATTAGTTTTATGTTTTTTTTCATTTGAAATTTATATAGAACTATTGTATTTTATTTTTTGTGTAATTGGGTTTTTTATATTAGTTAAATTATATATGCTCTGGAAAATAGCCCGAAGAATGTATGCTGTCTCACATTTTTATATTTTTTTATATCTTTGTACTCTAGAATTTTTCCCAATTTTAATATTAGGTAAATCTTTATTTATTGGTTAAAATGTCAAAAAAGTAATATAAAAAATGAAAAAAGTTAAATCTGTTCTGATTTCTCAACCTAAACCTGAAGGTAAGTCCCCATATGCAGCAATACAAAAAAAACACAATCTAAAGATTGACTATTTTCCATTTATGCATGTAGAGGAAATGACATCATTAGAGTTCAAAGAACAAAGAATTTCATTGCTTAATCATGACTCAGTAATTTTTACCTCAAAAAATGCCATGGATCACTACTTTGGAATGATGGAAAAGTTAAGATTAAGAATACCGGACTTTACAAAGTATTTTTGTGTTTCTGAGGCAATAGCTCATTATTTACAAAACTTTATTACTTACAGAAAAAGAAAAATATTTACAGGAGAACAATCTCTAGCTAGCCTAATACCAGTAATGCAAAAACATACAGAATCAAAATTTTTATTTCCTTGTTCAGATGTTTTAAAAAATAAAGTTAATGTTGCATTAGAAGAAAGCGGCCTACAGTATACTAAAGCTCAAATGTATAAAGTTGTTTGCTCAGATCTTTCAGATCTTTCAGATGTTAAATATGACATTTTAGTTTTTTTTAGCCCAACAGGTGTAAAATCATTGCTAGAAAATTTTCCAAAATTTAAGCAAGAAGATACACGACTAGCTATATTTGGAAAAACAACAAAAGAAACTGTAGAAAAAAATGGATTAAGAGTTGATATTTTGGCCCCAACAAAAAAAGCCCCTTCAATGTCTATGGCTTTAGATCAATACATAAAAGAAGCTAACAAAAGAAAGCGATAAGTTCTTTTAAATTATATATTCCTAATAAATTTACTATGAAAGAGGGTAAAAAAGGAAAAGTTTTAAGTCACAAAAAAGAAATTGACTTCCTATTTGATAAAGGTCAAAGTTTTATTTTTTTTCCTTTGCAAATCATATGGCTAGTTAAGGAATCTGAAAAAGACATGTATAAATTATTGATTTCAATTCCAAAGAAAAAAATAAAATTAGCAACTAAAAGAAACTTGTTAAAGCGAAGAATTAAAGAAGCTTTTAGAACAAATAAAAAAGATTTAGAAGCCCATCTGTTAAATAAAAAAATAAAATTACATTTTGCTATTGTATTTCAAAATCAAAAAATTATAGAATATAATATAATAGAACAAAAAATAAAATTAATTTTAAACCGTTTAATAGAAGAAATATGAATTATTTATTTTCAAAAATATTCAAAGTGATTATTTTATTTTACAAGAGAGCAATTTCTCCATTTTTTATTTCAAGGTGTAGGTTTAAACCAACATGTTCTACATATGCTTTAAAAGTTATAGATAAATATGGACCTTGGAAAGGAGGATGGTTAACCCTAAAAAGAATATTTAAATGTCATCCTTTTGGAGGAGAAGGCTATGACCCTATACCATGATAATTATGTTAAAAAAAATCAAAACTATATTTATACTAATTTCTTTAGGAACTATTACATTTTCTAGCTTATCATTTACTGATTCGTATTTTGAAATTTCTAAGCATCTTGACATATTTACAACATTGTATAAAGAGTTAAATACATTTTATGTAGATGAAACTGATCCCGGCAAGCTAATGAAAGAAGGAATAGATAATATGTTAAAGTCATTAGATCCGTATACAACCTATATTCCAGAGTCAGAAATAGAAGACTTTAAATTTATGACAACTGGACAATATGGAGGAATTGGAGCGATAATTACAAAAAGAAAAAACTATGTCTATATTTCTGAACCTTATGAAGGATATCCTGCACAGAAAGCGGGACTAATGGCTGGTGATAAAATTTTAGAAATTAATGGCAAATCTGCTGAAGGCAAAACAACTGAAGAAGTAAGTAAAATACTAAAAGGACAGCCCAACACTAATGTGTCCTTAAAAATTGAAAGAAGCTCATTGACTAGCCCTTTTGATGTAACATTTAAAAGAGAAAAAGTTTCTGTCAAAAGTGTTTCATATGCAGGTTTTTTAGGAAATGAAATAGGATATGTTAAATTAAGAAGTTTTACTAGAGGATGTTCTAACGATTTAAAGAATGCAATTCAAAAACTTAAAGACGAAAAAAATTTAAAAGGGCTTATTTTAGATTTGCGAAATAATCCGGGAGGGCTATTAAATGAATCAGTTGATATGGTTAACTTATTTGTTCCAAAAGGAGAAGAAGTTGTTAAAACTAAAGGAAAAATAAAGTCATGGGAGAAAACATATTATGCAAAAAATCAACCCCTTGATACAGATGTTCCGTTAGTTGTATTAATTAACTCTGCATCAGCATCTGCTTCTGAAATTGTTTCAGGAGCCATACAAGATTTAGACAGAGGCGTTGTAATAGGCCAAAGAAGTTTTGGCAAAGGATTGGTTCAGCAAACAAGAAAGCTTTCTTATAATGCACAATTAAAGTTAACAGTTGCTAAATATTATATTCCAAGTGGTAGATGTATTCAGTCTGTAAATTATAATAACAGGAATGATGATGGTAGTATTGGAAAAGTTCCAGACTCATTAAAAACAGAATTCAGAACTAGAAATGGAAGAAAAGTATATGACGGTGGAGGAATTGAGCCTGATATAATTGTAGATAAAGAAAGTGTTTCAAATATAATATTATCATTATATAGAGAAAGATTATTTTTTGATTTTGCAACAGAGTTTAGACATAAACACGAAAATATTACAAACAACTTTAAATTTGATGAGACAAGTTATTTAAGTTTTAAGAACTATATTTCAGATAAAAAGTATGATTATAAAACAAAGACAGAAGAAAGTTTTGAAGACTTTAAAGAGAAGGCTAAGAACGAAAAATATTTTGAAGAAATAGCCTCGGATTACCAATCTTTGTTAGATAAATTAAAACTAAATAAAAAAGATGACCTTGAAAAAAATAAGCAAAAAGTTTGTGAAATTTTAACCGAAGAAATTGTAAGTAGATACACTTATCAGAAGGGAAGAATAAAAAGCTCGCTAGAATTTGATAAAGATGTTAAACGGGCCATAGAGATCCTTAATGATAAACAAGAGTATGAGAATATTATTTCAGGTACTAAATAATGAGTTTTACACATAAAGACATTTCATCCAACCTTTATTTCATACTGTTATTAATTATTTCAATTGGAATATCATTACAAATAGTAATTTATAAAATTGGTATAATATTATTGTTTTTGTATTGGCTTTTTTTTTATCAGGGGTTAAAAAAAATAACAAGAGTTAATCTGAACAAAGAATTGATGGTATTGGTTTTATTTTATTTTTTTTATTGTTTAAGTTTTTTTTGGTCTTTAGAAAAAGATTTTGCTAAAGTAGATTTAATATTAAAATCACCGCTTTTAATTTTACCATTGATCTTGGGGACTATAAAATTAAAAGACAAAAAACAGTATAATTATATTTTATTAAGCTTTGCTTATTCGAGCCTAGCTCTTAATTTTTACTGTTTTTTTAAAGCGTTACCCAATTATTTTTCAACACTAGATATAAATGTTTTTTATTATTCCAATTTAACTATAAACATGCATACCGCATACCAATCTTTATTTACATGTTTTTCAATACTTATTTTGTTTTATATTAATTTAAATAATAAAAAAACTAATAAATATGCTATAGTTATTATTCCAATACAAATGCTATTTGTCTTGTTGCTTGCATCAAGAATGCAGATTTTAATTATGATTTTTTTTGTTTCAGTCTTTTTCATTTATAAATATTATAAAAGGCAAAAAACCTGGGCGGGTTTGTTAATTACAACCATCTATTTATTAATAGTAGGACAAATTATAAGTGCACCAAGTGCACTTAACTATAGGTACAAACAAACCATATCTCAAGTATCTATGATTTTAGATGTTGGAGAAAAAGTAGATCTAGCAAGAAAGGACCTTTGGAGAGAAGCGTTAAATGTAATAAAACAAAACATTATAATTGGAACAGGAGTAGGTGATGCGAAAAAAAACTTATTAACTAAAATGGAAAAGTATATTGTAAATGAGAATTCAAAAAATGAGATGTTATTAAAACAGATAAATATTTTAAAGAAAGATAAAAAAAGAATTGAAAAGTTAACTAGAAAAGCAAAATTAGAAGGAATAAAAACTAATACATTTCTGCAAAATTATGCCTTGCAATTATTAGAAAAAAAGAGTGATAGGAGTAAGTTTTATATAGCTCAACAATATAATTATCACAATCAATATTTACAAACTTTCGCTACTATAGGTATTATAGGTATTTCATTATTAATCTTTATATTGTTTTTTCCTATTAAAAACTTTTTTTTAACAAAAAATTATTTTGAGATCTTTTTTTTATTATTAATTGTTTTGAGTTTTATTACTGAATCATTTTTAGAAAGACAGGCAGGAGTCTCATTTTTTGCGTTTTTTTACTCATTATTAGTTGCAAATTCAAAGATAAATTCGTTTGATTCTACGATTTAATGTAGAGTAAATCTCATAAGGAATGGTGTTTAGGCTTCTAGCAATTGAATAGACGCTCAAACTATCTCCAAACACTTCGATTTTTTGCCCCTCACTAACATTAACTTCAGAGGTATCAATGGCAAACGTCCCCATACTTATTTTTCCAATAATTTTACAGATCCGACCATTAATAATAACTTTTCCTACACCATTACTTAATTTTCGATTTAATCCATCAGCATACCCAACTGGGACAATTGAAATTTGCATTTTTTTGTTAGAACAAAAACTAAATCCGTATCCTACAAAATCCCCTTTTTCAATTATTCTAGTTTGGGTTATAACACTGCTTAACGAACTGATTGGCAATAAATTTTCATTTTTCATACTACCATATAGACCTATACCAATTCTCACCATATCCATTTGAAAACTTGAATAGTTAAGAACACCACTTGAATTAAGTATGTGTTTTAATAGTTTTTTGTTTATTTTTTTTTCGAAAACTTTAGAAATAGATGAAAATTTTTTTAACTGATTTAATGTGAAATCTTTAAGGTCTTTTTTATCAGCACAGGCTAAATGTGAGCATACTGAAAGGACATTTAGATGAGGAGAACTATTTAATTTTTCACAAACGCTAGTTATTTCGTGAGAATTAAAACCATATCGATTCATGCCAGTATTAAGTTTTATATGAACATTAACAGGTTTTTTTTTTGAACAATAAAGATCCAGTAGAGTTTTATTATAAATAACTATATCAAGATTATATTTCAGAATTTGCTCATAACTTTTTATGCCAGGATTTGCAACTATTATTCTTGAACGAACCCCTGACTTTCTTAAAACAACTCCTTCTTCAAAGTCAGTTACCCATAAACCGTATATATTTAATTTTTCAAGGGCTTTAGAAATTCTAATATCTCCATGGCCATACGCATATGCCTTTACAACACAAATAATTTTTGTTGATTTACGCAGTTTAGATTTAAAAAAATTGAAATTATGCTTTAACTTATTTAAGTCTACATATAATATTGTTTCGTTGTGGTTATGCATTTTTTGATATTTTTTTTTGAAAACATAGCCTACATAATGCTTGATATTCTTTAGTATCGCCTATTTCTATTAGATTTTTCTTTTTATTTTTCCTAAATGAATAATTTGCCAAATCACCACATTCAAAGCATATCGCATTTAATTTTGTAATCCTTTCGGCAATTGCTAAAAGAGTTGGCATTATACCAAAAGGAGCACCTAAAAAATCCATGTCTAAACCAGCAATAATAACTCGCTTACCTTTATTTGCTATCATATTACACACATTAATCAAATTAACATCAAAAAATTGAGCTTCATCAATCCCAATAACATCAATATTTTTAATGTAAGACAAAATTTCATCTGCATTTTGAATTGCTATACAATTCATCTTGTTTTTATTATGAGAAACAATATTATTTTTATCATATCTTGAGTCAATAATTGGTTTAAAAACTACAACATTTAATTTGGCTAGTTGAGCTCTGGATAATCGTTTTAACAATTCTTCAGTTTTCCCCGAAAACATGGATCCGCAAACAACTTCTATACCATTAACATTAATATTATTTTGCATATACAATTCTAAAATATCAACTAATTATATCTCTTTTAATTATGTTTGCTAACAAAAGTATAAAAACCAATATCATTTCAATGAGTTTTAAAGGATTGTTTGTTTTCACGATTTGCTGTTTTTTTTCTTTTTCTACATTAGCAAATACTGAGTTTTTATACAGCTCGTATAAATTAGACAAAAAACGAATAATTATTGTAAGTGCAGGAGTAAGCGTTGGGCTAACAGCGTCCTATTTATATGCAAAAAAAAACTGGTGGTCAGAACAGGAAAGCAACTTTCATTTTGATAACGGACCTGACTTAAGATACGCATTAAATGTGGATAAAGCAGGCCATTTTCTTGGAGGATTACATGCCTCTGAGATATTTTCATCATCTTTAAGTTGGGTAGGCGTTAATCATAAAAAATCTTTGCTTTTTGGAGCTTGTTTTGGAACAATGTTACAATTAGGAATAGAATTAAAAGATGCTTATGCACCATACTGGGGTTTTAGTAAATGGGATTTAGGATGTGGTACACTAGGTTCTTTTTGGCCTGTAATTAAACATTATAACTCTTTTCTAAATCCTATTAACTTTAAGTTTTCATATTACAGGCATTCAGATACTTATTTAAAATTAGAAAAAGAAAAAGGAAATAGAGTAACCAATATGTATTGGCAGGATGATTATCCAAACCAAACTTATTGGATGACCATTGATATTAACAAATATCTTAAGAATTCAATTTTTCCTAGTTGGATGAATATAGCGATAGGTTTTGGTTTAGATGATAGTCAAAAAATAAATAATGAAGGAAAAAAAATAGGAGGGCAAAACGAGTGGTACTTGGCGGTAGACTATAACATTTCAAAATTATTTAGAAAATGTAATAACCCAATTCTAAAAAAACTGATTTATTGGATTGATTATATTCACTTTCCAGCTCCGACAATAAGATTTTCTCCAAGTTTTAAGTTTTATCCACTATTTATATAGATTTGTAAAATGAGCAAATTATTTTTAGTTCCAACACCAATCGGTAATTTAGAAGATATTACTTTTAGAGCGCTTCGCATCTTAATGGAGGTTGATATAGTTTTGGTAGAAGATACACGAATAACAAAAAAGTTGTTTAATCACTATAGTTTCAACAAAAAAACAATTGCTTATCACAGTTTCAACGAGCATAAGATTTACGCTCAAATTATTAAAAAGATAAAAACAGGAGAAGTCTTCGCTCTAGTTTCTGATGCAGGTACACCAAGCATTTCT
>PBQB01000056.1 GCA_002724895.1 Flavobacteriales bacterium | reverse complement strand
TGAGAAATTTTAAGATACAAGTAAAATATTCTAAAATAAAGAGAGTTATTACTAAATGTTGAAGACTTCAAGCCACATTATTATTAAATATTCATTAGTTTTTATATTAAGCGCAATGTTTTTTTCTTGTTCAACAAAGAAAAAAACGTGGTTTCACAGAACATATCACAATACAACAGCCAAATACAATGGATATTTTAATGGAAAAGAAAGTTTAAAGGCTGGGGTTAAGAAAATTCACAAGGAACACAAGGACGACTATACACAGATTTTGCCAATTTTTCCAACAGGAGATCTAAAAGGATTAAAAAAGACACATTCATACATGGATAAGGCTATTAGAAAGGCTTCAGTTGTAATACAAAAACACTCAATAAAAATTAAAGGGAAAGAGTATTGTAAGTGGATAGACGACAATTATCTTTTACTAGGAATGGGCTATTTCTACAAGGGGGAAAATGATGAGGCGATAAAAACCTTTAGTTTTATAAAGACGTCATACAAAGACAAAAAAATAATTCAAAAAGCTACAGTGTGGTTAATAAGGGCGTACATAAATAAAGGCGACTTTATGCTTGCAAAGTCCGAAATAAAAGCCTTAGAAAGAAAAAGGATTTTAGATAAAAAAACCAAGATAGAGTTTTTAAAAGCGAGCTCAGAGTTTTATATCGAAACAAACGAACTTGATTTAGCCGCGAAAAATATAGAAGAGCTAATTAAAATGATTAAAAGAAAGTCAAACAAGGTTAGGTATTACTATGTTTTATCACAGATATATCAGCAAACAAACAGGCGGTTAGACGCAAGAAAACTCATGCAAAAAGCTCTTAGGGCTAGTTCAGACTATGAAATGACTTTTAATGCAAAAATGACCTTAGCAAGGCTTGGAGAAGGATCACAAAAGGATAATAAAAAGACCCTAGCACAGCTTTTAAAAATGGTAAAAGATGATAAAAACAAAGAATATTTAGATCAAATATATTTTACTTTGGGTCAAATTTATATGTATGATAAAGATACAAGTTCAGCCATTTCTATGTTTAGTCTTTCAACAAAGAACAGTGTAAACAATAATTCCCAGAAGGCAATATCCTTCTTGTCTTTAGCAGAGATACAGTATGCAAAAAAAGAGTATATAAATTCAAGCATGTGTTTTGACAGTTGTATATACTATATGCAAGAAACAAACGAAAAGTTTAATGAAGTAGAGCGAAGGGCAAAAACGATTAACATGTTGGCCAATAACTTAGCAGAAATCAATCTTCAAGACAGCTTGATTTTATTAGCGAACCTTCCTAAAGAGGAGCTAAACAAAATAATTAACAGTCAAATTGAATTAGAAATCCAGAGAGAGAAAGAAAAACAAGAAAGCAATAGGATTAGACAACAGGCGGTTTTTGATAACAATAAAAATTCGGGCAGAGGCCAACAATTTGGAAGCAATACGTCAGGAGGTAAATGGTATTTTTATAATCCGGCAACACTTAGTTTTGGCTTTTCAGAATTTCAAAAAAAATGGGGAAAGAGAAAGCTAGAGGATGACTGGAGAAGAAAAAATAAAAAAACACAAACAGAGTTTGCTAACGACTCAATAAAAGCAGATACAACAAAAAGCATTAAAATTGAAAACAATAAAAACCCTCAATACTACTATTCACAACTGCCTACGAATAAAATCAAAAAGCAATTAGCTGAGCAAAAAATTAAAGAAGCAATGTATCAAGCGGGCACAATTTTTAAACAAGAATTAAATAAATATTTTGAAAGCACAGAGATGTTTTTAGATCTTTACAACAGATACCCCAAAGATAAACAGTATGCTCCGCTTTCATTATTTCAAAGTATGTTAAATTATGAAGAGAAATTAGATCAAAAGAAGGCTAATGAAATCAAGGAAAAAATAATAGAGAGCTTTCCTAACTCTATATATGCAAAAATGCTAAAAGGAGAGGAAACAGTTTTAAAAGGGGATCAAGAAAAAGAGCAAGACCGCTACTACATGGGGACATATGAACTCTTCCAGAGTGGCAATTATCAAAAAGTTTTAGAGAGGACATCTAAAATAAAAAAAGAATATGAAAACCCAAAGGTTAAAATTTTAAGGGCTATTTCATATGCCCGTCTAAACGACACTATAAGCGCAATAAATGAGTTGCAAACTACTCTTCAAAAACAATTAAATAAAGATCTGGAGAACAAAGTAAACTTTATTTTAACTAATTTAAGAGATCCTTCAAAAATTAAAGAACAAAACCTTCTTGTTTCAAGACAATTTTCGTATTTGTTTGATAAAAAAGAAACACAAATATCAATATTAATAATCAAAAAATCAGGGGTTGACATCAATTATTTAAAAACACTTATTTCTGACTTTCATCAAAAAACATATCCAAACAAGCCACTAGAAATCAGTGCTCTTTTAATAGGCTTGGAGAATTATTTATTAATGATTAAAAGCTTTGATAATGTTGATGATGTTTTGAAATATAACATAGATTTAGAAAATGATGAAAGTATATTAGAACAGTTAAGCAGGTCTTCTTATAGGATAATGGCAATTACAGACAAAAACTTTAAGGATTTTTATAAAAAAAGAGATTTAGAGGGCTACTATCAATTTTATCAAAAAAAATATTTGAATAATTAACAAATAAAAGGCGCTAAGTTTTATATATTTGTAATAAATCAAAACAAGCAGAAAATGTTTAACAACACTAACAATAAAACAATGAAAAAAGACGACAATGGCACCGTTATTAACATGATAGGGGTAGGAACAATAATTACGGGAGACGTAAATTCAAATGGAGACTTAAGAATAGACGGAACCTTAAAGGGGTCCGTTACGACTGAGGGAAAAGTTGTTTTAGGTAAAAATGGAGTTATTGAGGGGGATGTTGTTTGTAATAATGCTGACATTGCTGGAGAGATAAAAGCAAAAATTACTGTTTCACAATTGCTTACCTTAAAGTCAACAGCTAAATTAAAGGGAGATATTATTACAAACAAGCTTTCTATTGAGCCGGGCGCGGTCTTTTCAGGATCATGCAGCATGGGAGCCGTAATTAAAGACATAAAAGATGTTCAAAGGCCGGAAAAAAAAGAAAAATCCGCTTAGACACTATTTGAAATACTCTTCTCTTAGTTTGCAAATGGGGCTTGTAATATTTTTAGGAGTAAAATTAGGGGTTTTTTTAGATGGAAAGACCCAATTTAAACCTCCTGTTTACACGATTGCNACCTCATTAATTTCAATATTTATCACCCTGTATTACATTATACAAAGCTTAAAAAAATGAATGTGCTNTTCGTAGGCTATTTTGTATTGTTGTTTTTTTTAAACATCTTGGTCTTCAGTTGTTTATCNTTAGAGTTTAATTGGATAATTATTTTTTTAACAAATCTGTTTTTCTTTGTGTTGTTTTATTTAACAGACCTTTTGCAAGGTTTTCTAAAAACAAAAGGAAAAATAAATGCGCTCAATATTAACACTCTAAGGCTTATTTTGTGTGCTGTTGTTGCCATTGTTTTTTTTAGTGAAAAAAACGTATACTTATATAATTTTTTTCTCTTATACTTTGCTCACCTATTCTTCTCTATTTTTCATAATGTTAGAAAAAATAAAAAACAGCATAACAAATGTTAAAATTTGTATGTGTAAAATCAAAAAATAATTACTTTTGCAAAGGCTATATTTTAAAGCCTAGTAATGATTAGAAAAATTAGTTTTGTATTAACAATGTTTTTGGCAGCAAACACNCTTGTTGCTGGAGAAGTATCAGAAAATAAAGGTGGCCTTTACAATCCGGTCCCTGATATTATGCACCACATTTCTGATTCTTATGAATGGCATATAACAGGCAAAGGGAAAACATCAGTTACAATACCCTTGCCAATAATTCTTTATGTTGACGGAACAGTTGATATATTTATGTCCTCAAACTTTAAACATGGAAAGTCAGACGTTGTTTGTGGAGACCGTATATATTATGTTGATGATCATGGGCACATTTCGGAAAGAAGTGGACTTCCAATAATCAACATGTCTATCACAAAAAATGTTGCCTACATGTTGATCTCTTTTGTTGTATTACTGTTAATTTTTTTATTTTCAGGAAGGAGTGCAAAACAAACAAAAGGGAGCCCAAAAGGACTTTTAGCATTTATTGAGCCGCTAGTTTTGTTTGTAAACAATGACATAATAAAATCTAATATTGGTAAGGNTTATAAAAAATACAGTCCCTACCTACTTACCCTCTTTTTCTTTATTTTGGTAAACAATTTACTAGGCCTTTTACCTGGGGCAGCAAATGTTACAGGAAACATAGCTATAACTCTAGTGCTATCATTAATAACACTATTTGTTACAAACTTTTCAGGNAACAAATCATATTGGGGGCATATTTTTAAGCCACCAGGAGTTCCCTTGGCTCTTATGCCCATAATGATTCCGATAGAAATAGTTGGAATATTTACAAAGCCGTTTGCATTAATGATTAGGCTTTTCGCTAATATTTCAGCAGGACATATAATTATTTTGAGCTTAATATCATTAATTTTTATGGCTCAAAGTGGACTAGGAACAGCAGGCGCNTTTGGTGTGGCTCCTGTCTCAGTTGTGTTTGTACTTTTTATGTATTTTATTGAAATACTTGTTGCATTTTTACAAGCATACATTTTTACGCTGTTAACATCACTTTTTATCGGTTTAGCGACAGCAGAACACCATTAATAAAAAATAAAATAATTGTTTAACTAAAAAAAAAAGAAAAATGGAAATTACAGGAATAGCAGCAATTGGAGCAGGATTAGCGGCAATTGGAGCGGGAATAGGAATAGGAAAAATTGGAGGTTCAGCTCTAGAGGCGATGGCAAGACAGCCAGAGCACTCAGGGATGATACAAACCAACATGATTATAGCCGCAGCTTTAGTTGAAGGTGTTGCTTTATTTGGAGTTGTAGTGGCTCTTTTACAGGGATAATCAGTTTCACACAATAATTTAAGTTTTTACAAAAATTATTGTGTGAAAGATAATTAATTAAAAAAAATATAATATGGATCCAATGTCGTTGGTTACGCCAGCAATAGGCCTAATGTTTTGGACATGTGTTGTTTTCATAACATTAGTTTTAATATTAAAAAAGTATGCTTGGGGCCCAATTCTTAACTCTGTTGAGGAAAGAAATAATAGTATTGAAAAGGCGCTAGAATCTGCTGAAATTGCTAAAAAAGAAATGGAAAAGCTCAACAATGATAATGAGCAGATTTTAAAACAAGCTAAGAGAGAAAGAGAAGAAATATTAAAAGAAGCTAGAGAAATAAGCAATAAAACCATCACTGAAGCAAAGGAAAAAGCGAATAGTGAAGCAGAAAAAATATTAGGTTCAGCAAGAGATCAAATTCAAAATGAAAAAATGAAAGCATTAGTTGAGCTTAAAAATCAAATAGCAACACTTTCAATTGAGATGGCAGAAAAAATATTAAAAGCGGAACTCAAAAACCCACAAGTTCAAACTGACTTAATCGAAAGAGAGCTAAAAAACAAAGACTTAAACTAAATGAAAAATACAAAGGCTAGTTTGAGATATGCTAAAGCCCTATTAGAGCTTTCTGTTGAGCAAAATAAGGTTGAGGAAATCTATGCGGATTCATTATTTATAAATAAAATATTAGTTGAATGTAAAGACCTTGTTTTATTACTAAATAGCCCTATAATTAAGCCGGACAAAAAAGTTAAGATTTTGGGTTTAATATTTAAAAATAAAGTACAAGAAACCACTTTTTTATTTTTAAAAACCATTACGCTTAAAAAAAGAGAGAGCCTATTAAAAACAATTATTGAAAGCTTGATCGACCTATTTAAGAAACAAAAAAACATAGAGGTAGCAACTATTAAAACAGCAGTTAAATTAGACGGTAAATTAGAAAAACACATTTTAAGTATAATAAAAGAAAAAGCTAACGGTAATATTGAACTCAGAAAAGTTATAGATAAAAATATAATTGGCGGAGCAATAATTACAATTGGAGATAGTCAAATTGACGCAAGTGTCTCAAAAAAGATTTTAGAATTAAAGCAAAAGTTTAACAAAAACCTGTATATACAGGACTATTAAAAAAAATAAAAATGGCAGAAGTAAAAACAGCTGAAGTTTCAGCAATTTTAAGAGAACAACTTTCGGGGTTTAAAACAGAATCAGAACTTCAAGAAGTTGGCACGGTTCTTCAAGTGGGAGATGGGATTGCAAGGATTTATGGTCTTTCCAACGCTCAGTCGGGGGAGCTAATAGAGTTTGAAAACCAGGTTCGAGGCGTTGTTTTAAACTTAGAGGAAGATAATGTTGGGGTTGTTCTTCTTGGCCCTTCCAAAGGTATTAAAGAAGGGGACACAGTAAAAAGAACGAAGCAAATAGCTTCAATAAATGTTGGAGAAGGAATGCTTGGACGAGTTGTTGATGGAACAGGAAATCCTATTGATGGAAAGGGACCAATTAAAGGAGAGACATATGCAATGCCAATAGAAAGAAAGGCCCCTGGAGTTATTTACAGGCAACCGGTTGATGAGCCTTTACAAACAGGATTAAAGGCTGTTGATGCAATGATCCCTATAGGAAGAGGACAAAGAGAGCTAATAATTGGAGATAGGCAAACAGGTAAAACGGCAGTTGCAATAGACACAATAATCAATCAAAAGGAATTTTATGAAAAAGGAGAGCCTGTTTTTTGTATTTATGTTGCTGTTGGTCAAAAAGCGTCAACTGTTGCCGCTTTAGCTGACACATTAGATAAGGCCGGAGCATTAGCTTATACGGTTATCGTTTCTGCAAATGCATCTGACCCAGCCCCTATGCAATTTTATGCACCTTTAGTAGGTGCAGCGGTAGGTGAATACTTTAGAGATACAGGAAGACCAGCTTTGATAATTTTCGATGATTTATCTAAGCAAGCTGTTGCATACAGAGAGGTTTCGTTGCTTTTAAGAAGACCACCAGGAAGAGAGGCTTATCCAGGAGATGTGTTTTATTTACATTCTAGACTCTTAGAAAGAGCTGCAAAAATTATTAATGACGATAAGATTGCATCACAAATGAATGATTTGCCAGACTCTTTAAAAGATAAAGTTAAGGGGGGAGGATCTCTTACAGCACTACCAATAATTGAAACACAAGCTGGAGATGTGTCAGCATATATTCCTACAAACGTAATCTCTATTACTGATGGGCAAATATTTCTCGAGTCTAATCTGTTTTTGTCTGGAGTTAGGCCAGCAATTAATGTTGGAATTTCAGTATCTAGAGTTGGTGGTGCGGCCCAAATTAAATCTATGAAAAAAATATCAGGGACATTAAAACTTGATCAGGCACAGTATAGAGAACTAGAGGCTTTTGCAAAGTTTGGGTCTGACTTAGATGCTGCAACAACGGCTGTTATTGAAAAAGGTAAGAGAAATGTTGAAATTCTTAAGCAGGGTCAATATTCACCACTAAGGGTTGAAGAGCAAGCCGCGATCATTTATTGTGGAACTAACGGGTTACTAATGGATGTTCCAGTTAACAAAATTAAAGAGTTTGAATCAGACTATATAGCCTTTTTACACTCAAAACACCAAGATATTTTAGATAGTCTGGCAAAAGGAAAACTTTCTGATGAAATCACAAATACACTAAAAAGTGTTGCGAAAGAGCTTTCTTCGAAATATAAAGAAAACTAATAATGGCAAACTTAAAGGAGATCCGTTCTAGAATTTCGTCAGTTGCCTCAACAATGCAAATAACCTCTGCAATGAAAATGGTTTCTGCGGCAAAACTAAAGAGAGCACAAGATGCAATTACTCAAATGAGGCCCTATGCAAATAAACTTACAGAACTGTTGCAAAACTTAACAGCAAGTTTAGATTCCTCAGAAGGTGGGATTTATTCTACTAAAAGAAAGGTTAAAAATGTTTTAGTTGTGGCAATTTCTTCTAACAGAGGACTATGTGGGGGATTTAATACAAACATTATAAAGTCAGTAAATAATTTAATCGAAGGTGAACACTCGAAAAAACAGGTTGATATTATTTCTATTGGGAAAAAAACAAGCGAATACTTTACAAAAAACAACTTAACACCTATAAAAGTATATGATGAGTTATTTAATGATTTAACATATGAAAATGTTGCACAAATTGCCGAAGAGATTATGAAAAAGTACCTTT
>PBQB01000055.1 GCA_002724895.1 Flavobacteriales bacterium | reverse complement strand
TATCTACTAATTCTTTTGATTTCATTTATTTAACAATTTATGTCTGTAAATCTCTTCTAATTATAAATTTTGTTTTAATTGGTAACTTTTGTGCTGCTAACCTGAGTGCTTCTCTAGCAACTTCAAGATCAACTCCATCAACCTCAAAAATTATTCTCCCAGGACTAACTGTAGCAGCCCAGTACTCTGGAGCTCCTTTTCCTTTACCCATTCTAACCTCAGCAGGCTTTTTAGTAACTGGTTTATCTGGAAATACCCTAATCCAAACTTGACCCTGTCTTTTCATGAATCTAGTAACAGCAATACGAGCAGCTTCAATCTGACGAGCGGTCATCCAACATTCATCAAGTGCCTTAATTCCGTAAGAACCAAAAGATATTCTATTTCCCCTTTGGGAATTTCCTTTCATCCTACCTTTTTGCATCCTTCTAAATTTTGTTTTCTTTGGTTGTAACATGTTTTAAATAATTTTTTCTATCTACTTTCTTCTATTATTAGAAGGCTTATTTGAAGCCTTCCCTTTTTGACTTTTAAAATGTAACATAAGATCTCTTTTACCATAAACTTCTCCTCTACAAATCCACACTTTTATTCCAATAAGACCATATTGTGTCAACGCTTCAGATAGTGCATAATCAATATCTGCTCTAAATGTATGTAAAGGAGTTCTTCCATCTTTATACATTTCTGACCTTGCCATCTCTGCACCATTTAATCTTCCAGAAACTTGTACTTTAATACCCTCCGCACCCATTCTCATTGTGGAAGCTATTGCCATTTTAGTAGCTCTTTTATAAGATATTCTTCCTTCAACTTGCCTAGCAATACTATCTGCAACCAATGTAGATTCTAATTCAGGTCTTTTAACTTCATAAATATTTATTTGAATATCTTTATTAGTAATTTTTTTTATCTCTTGTTTTAAAGTCTCTACTTCTTGCCCTCCTTTACCTATAATGATTCCAGGTCTTGCAGTATGAATTGTAATAGTTACTAATTTTAAAGTTCTTTCAATTGCAATTCTAGAAACACTAGCTTTTGAAAGTCTAACCTTAAGATATTTTCTTATTCCGGCATCTTCAGCTAATTTTTCACCAAAATTATCACCTCCATACCAGTTAGAATCCCAGCCTCTAATGATTCCTAATCTATTACCTATTGGATTTGTTTTTTGTCCCATATTATTCTTTTGTATTTTTTCTACTATCTACCGTTAAAGTAACATGATTAGAACGCTTTCTAATTCTGTGTGCTCTTCCCTGAGGAGCAGGCTGAATTCTTTTAAGCATCCTCCCACCGTCAACTCTAACTTCAGAAACAAACAATTTTTCTTGATCAATATTTTTCCCTTCATTCTTTACTTCCCAATTAGCTAATGCAGACAATAATAATTTCTCCATTCTGTTTGACGCCTCCTTTGGATTAAATTTTAGCTCCGCTAAAGCTTTTTCTACATCCATACCTCTTATTAAATCAGCAATCAATCTCATTTTTCTAGGAGATGTAGGACAATTATTCAATTTAGCAAAAGCAATATTCTTTTTTGCTTTTTTAATTTCATCTGCTTTTATTCTTTTTCTTGCTCCCATTTAATTATTTTTTTCTATTACTACCATGACCTCTATATGTTCTTGTAGGAGAAAATTCTCCTAACTTATGACCAACCATATTTTCTGTAACAAATACAGGAATAAATTGTCTTCCATTATGAACAGCAAAAGTTTTTCCAACAAAATCTGGCGAAATCATTGAAGATCTTGACCATGTTTTAATTACAGTATTTTTACCAGATTCATTCATTGCATCAACTTTTTTCTGTAACTTATAATGGATAAAGGGTCCTTTTTTTAACGATCTAGACATAATTTATTTTTTTCTTCTTTCAATAATATATTTATTTGAGTGCTTCTTCTTATTTCTCGTTTTAAAACCTTTTGCAGGCACTCCATTTTTGTTTCTTGGTAAACCTCCTGAATGTTTTCCTTCACCACCACCCATTGGATGATCAACAGGATTTTTTACTGTTGCTCGAACATTAGGTCTTCTTCCTTTCCAACGACTTCTTCCTGCTTTACCTGAAATCTGTAACTGATGTTGTTGATTAGAAACTGACCCAATAGTTGCTAGACATGTAACTAAAATCCTTCTAATTTCACCTGAAGCTAACTTGACAGTTGCATACTTTCCATCTCTAGCCATTAACTGAGCATATGCACCAGCACTTCTAACTAAAATACCTCCTTGACCTGGCTTTAGCTCAATATTATGAATAATTGTACCTAAAGGAAGTTCACTTAAAGGTAATGCATTACCAACAGAAATTGGAGATCCCTTACCAGAAATAACTTCTGAACCTACACTTAAACCATCAGGGGCTAACATATATCTTTTTTCACCATCAACATAATTTAGTAAAGCAATGTTTGCTGTCCTATTTGGATCATATTCTATAGAAGCTACCTTTGCTGGAATAGAGAATTTATTTCTTTTAAAATCAATAAGTCTATATCTTCTCTTGTGTCCACCTCCAATATTTTCAATTGTCATTTTACCAGTATCATTTCTACCTCCAGATTTTTTTTGTTTTAACAATAAACTCTTTAAAGGACTTGATTTGGTAATCTCTTCAAATGTAATAGCCACTTTATGTCTTTGTCCAGGTGTTGTAGGTTTAAATTTTCTTAACGCCATTTTCTAATTTTTAAATATTACTGTAAAAATCAATTGAATCTCCTTCCAACAAAGTTACTATAGCTTTCTTATAAGTTGATGTTTTACCAACAATCATGCCTGACTTTGTACCCCTTACTCTTTTTTTACCAATACATAACATAGTTTTTACAGCAACAACACTAACATCATACATTTCTTCAACTGCTTTTTTAATCTCTATCTTGTTTGCCTTTCTATCAACAACAAATGCGAAACGATTAAATTTCTCACTTTGATCTGTCATTTTTTCAGTAATAACTGGTTTTTTTATAATCATATTATCTAAAATTAAAAATTATCTTCTATTACTTTAACTGATGAATGCATTAAAATTAATTTGTTAGCATTCATAACATCATAAGTATTTAACTCAGAAGCTAACACTACTCTTGATTGCTTAATATTTCTAGAAGATAAATATAAATTTTTATTAGACTCACTTAATATCAAGATTGTTTTAAAATCATTTAAACCTAATTTCTCTAAAAAAGAAAGATAATTTTTAGTCTTTGGACTTTTAAATTTAAAATCTTCTAACACAATAATATTTTTTTCTTTTGCTTTATAAGAGAGAGCAGATTTTCTTGCTAAACGCTTTACTTTTTTATTAAGCTTAAAATGATAATCTCTCGGTCTAGGCCCAAAAGCGCGTCCTCCACCTCTAAAAATTGGATTTTTAATATCTCCTACTCTGGCAGCACCACTTCCTTTTTGTTTTCTTAATTTTCTTCTACTTCCTTTAATTTCTGATCTTTCTTTTGCTTTATGAGTACCTGATCTATTTGACGCTAAATATTGTTTAACATCTAAATAAATAGCATGATCATTTGGAGAGATAGCAAATATATCATTACTAAGATCTACTTTTTTTGTAGTTTTTTCACCAGTATATTTAAATAAATCTAACTTCATTATTTCTCAATTGTTATATATGAATTACTAGCCCCAGGAACAGCCCCCTTAACTATAATAATATTTTTGTCCGACATTATTTTTAATATTTTTAAGTTTTCAACCTTAACTCTATTACTACCAGTTTGCCCAGCCATTCTCATTCCTTTAAAAACTCTTGCTGGGTAAGAAGCTGCTCCAATAGATCCAGGAGCTCTCATTCTGTTATGCTGTCCATGAGTTGCATCTCCAACACCTCTAAAATTATGTCTTTTAACAACTCCTTGAAAACCTTTTCCTTTAGAAACACCTACTATTGTTACAAATTCACCTTCTTTGAATAAATCTACATTAATTTGATCTCCTAAGTTTAATTTTTCATCATTGTATGAGAACTCAATTAATTTTTTCAAAGGAGCTGTTTTTGCTTTTGAAAAATGTCCTTTTAACGATTTGGAAACACGTGATTCTTTTTGTTCCAAATAACCTAACTGTACCGCACTATAACCATCTTTTTCCTCAGATTTAATTTGAGTAACCATACACGGTCCTACTTCTAAAATCGTACAAGGAATATTTTTACCTTCTTCACTGAAGATTGATGTCATTCCAATTTTTTTTCCAATCAAACCAGGCATCTTACTTAATTTTTAAATTACTTTAATTTCTACATGAACTCCACTTGGAAGCTCTAATTTCATCAATGCATCTATAGTTTTAGAAGAAGAACTATAAATATCCATCAATCTTTTATGGTTAGCTAGTTGAAACTGCTCTCTTGCTTGTTTATTAACATGAGGAGACCTTAAAACAGTATAAATTCTCTTATGAGTTGGCAAGGGTATTGGGCCACTAACTATAGCGCCTGAGCTTTTTACAGTTTTAACAATCTTTTCAGCAGATTGATCAACCAATGTGTGATCAAAAGATTTTAATTTTATTCTTACTTTCTGTGCCATAATTAAGATATATTTATTCTCCTTTTATTTGTTTAATTACTTCTTCAGAAATATTTTTCGGCGCTTCTTCAAAAGCATAAAATTCCATTGTTGAAGTTGCCCTTCCAGAAGTTATGGTTCTTAAATCTGTAATATAACCAAACATTTCAGAAAGAGGAACCTTAGCATTTACAACTTTTGCTCCTCCTTTATCATCCATACCCTCAACTTGACCTCTTCTTCTATTTAAATCACCAATAACATCACCCATGTTTTCTTCTGGAGTAATTACTGTCAACTTCATTATTGGCTCTAAAATTTTAGGTGAAGCGGATTGAGCAGCTTGCTTAAATGCTATTTGAGCACATAATTCAAATGAAAGCTGATCAGAATCAACATCATGATAAGAACCGTCATAAAGTCTAACTTTCATAGAATTAAGAGGAAATCCAGCTAAAGGTCCATTATTCATTGCCATGCTAAAACCTTTTTCAACAGAAGGAATAAATTCTTTTGGAATATTTCCACCCTTAATCTCATTAATAAATTGTAACCCTTCTTCTTTAAAATCTTCATCTACAGGAGATAATTCAAATTTTATATCAGCAAATTTTCCTCTTCCACCTGATTGCTTTTTATATACTTCTCTATGGTCAACAACGGAAGTAATTGTTTCTTTATATGCAACTTGAGGAGCTCCCTGATTACATTCAACACCAAATTCTCTTTTTAATCTATCAATAATAATATCTAGGTGCAATTCTCCCATACCTGAAATAATTGTTTGACCAGAATCCTCATCAGTTTTAACAGTAAATGTTGGATCTTCTTCAGCAAGTTTTCCTAACGCTACTCCTAACTTATCTAAGTCTTTTTGAGTTTTTGGTTCAACTGCAATACCAATAACTGGATCTGGAAAATCCATAGATTCTAATACAATTGGAGATTTCATATCACATAATGTATCGCCTGTTCTTATATCTTTAAATCCAACCAAAGCAGCAATATCACCCGCATCTAGCCTATCTATTTGATTTTGTTTATTAGAATGCATTTGATAAATTCTTGAAATCCTTTCTTTATTTCCTGTTCTGGAATTGTGAACAAAACTTCCTTGTTCTAAACTTCCTGAATAGGCTCTAGTAAAACATAATCTACCGACATAAGGATCAGTTGCTATTTTAAATGCTAAAGCTGAAAAAGGCTCGTTTACAGAAGGTTTTCGACTTTCTTCATTATCAGTTTCAGGATTTTTACCTTCAATAGCCTCTACATCTAATGGAGATGGTAATATCTCCATCACCATATCTAACATTGATTGAACTCCCTTATTTTTAAATGCAGATCCACACATCATTGGTACGACTTTACCAGAAATTGTTGCTTCTCTAAGCGCATTTAAAATCTCTCTTTCNGTNANAGAATTTTCATCTTCAAAATANTTTTCCATTAAAGACTCATCAAATTCTGCTACTGCTTCTAANAACTGNCCNCTAAACTCTCTTGCTTCATCTATGATATCATCTGGTATTTCTATTTCTTCAAAAGTCATACCTTGNTCATGCTCATTCCAAACTATTCCCTTAAAGTTAATTAAGTCAACAACACCTTTAAATTCTGCCTCTGCTCCAATAGGAATCTGTAAGGGTAAAGCATGGGAACCTAACATTTCTTTTACATCCTTACATACTTGTAAAAAATTAGCTCCTTGACGATCCATTTTGTTTACAAAACCGATCCTTGGCACATTATAATTATTTGCTAATCGCCAATTTGTTTCTGATTGAGGCTCTACTCCATCAACAGCAGAAAATAAAAAAACTAAACCATCTAAAACACGAAGTGATCTATTAACTTCAACTGTAAAATCAACGTGACCAGGAGTATCAATAATATTAACATGGTAATCTTGCCCTCTATAATCCCAATTTAGAGTTGTTGCCGCTGACGTAATTGTAATACCTCGTTCTTGTTCTTGTTCCATCCAATCCATAGTTGCTGCACCATCATGAACTTCTCCAATTTTATGAGAAACCCCACCGTAATAAAGTATACGTTCTGTTGTGGTTGTTTTTCCAGCATCAATATGAGCTGCAATACCAATATTTCTAGTAAATTTTAAATCTCTTGCCATTTTAATTAAAATCTAAAGTGAGAAAATGCTTTATTTGCTTCAGCCATTCTATGTGTATCTTGTTTCTTTTTATATGCTGCTCCTTCTTCTTTGTATGCAGCTATTAGTTCAGATGTCAGTTTAGCAGACATTGTTTTTTCATTTCTTTTTCTTGCAGAAAGTATCATCCATTTCATTGCTAATGAAATTTTCCTATCTTCTCTGACAGGATGAGGGATTTGAAAAGTTGCTCCACCAATTCTTCTACTTCTTACTTCTACATGTGGCATTACATTCTCTAAAGCTTTCTCAAAAACAACTAATGAATCTTCTTCTTTTACTTTTTCTGAAACTGAATCTAAGGCAGAATAAAAAACTCTAAATGCCGTATTCTTTTTTCCATCTAACATTAAATTATTTACAAATCTAGTTACAGTGATACTATCAAACTTTGGGTCAGGTAATAAAATTCTTTTTTTGGCTCTCTTCTTTCTCATAATAAATTATTTCTTTGATCTTTTTGCTCCATATTTTGATCTTCTCTGTGTTCTATCGCTAACTCCAGAGGTATCTAAAGCTCCNCGTACTACATGATACCTTACACCTGGCAAATCTTTCACTCTTCCTCCCCTTACTAAAACTACNGAATATTCTTGAAGATTATGTCCCTCACCACCAATGTAAGCATTCACTTCATTCCCATTTGTTAGTCTAACTCTTGCTACCTTTCTTAANGCTGAATTTGGCTTCTTAGGAGTAGTTGTATATACTCTAGTACAAACACCTCTTCTTTGAGGACAACTCTTCAGTGCTAATGACTTACTTTTTTTATTAATACTTACTCTTCCTTTTCTTACTAATTGTTGTATTGTTGGCATATCATCTCTAATAAATGGGCTGCGAAAGTAATAATTTATTTACAAAATATGAAATTGTACTAGTTTTTTTTCTTAATTTTTAAAATAAAATATTTTCACAGCACAAAACTTTTTTAATTTAGTTTTAATGTAATAAAAAAAAACGCNTATAAAAAAGCGTTTTTTATTTCGATAAATCAATAGTAATTAATCTTCAATTACTAATTTATAAATTGATTCTTTTTCTCCTTTAATTTCTACTTCTATAAAATAGATCCCATTAACTTTTTCCTCTCTAAATAATACAAATTTATCTATGTTTTGTAAATAATAATCATTTAATAATTTACCTAATACATCAAATAACTTAATTTCTACTTCATCTACTACTCTTCCAAAATCAATAGTTGTTTCTTCTTTAAATGGATTAGGATAAATATTTATATCAAAATCTTGCAAATTTGCTATTCCAGGAACAACAGGCTCTGTATAAGTAATCATATTAGATGTATTAGTACATCCATTTGCATCAGTCACAATAGCATAATAAGAACCATAACTTCCTACTGTATAACTATTTCCTACTCCTACTTCTATATCTGCTAAAGGACTATTATCCTTCATCCAAATATAACCATATGGAGAAACTCCTCCTGTTGTAAATGGATTTAATATATATGTTTGTGTAGAATCTATATTTAACTGTAATGGTAATGGTTGCCCAACAATATAAACTTCTTCCTCTTGACAAAGATTTGCATCTGTAATTGTCAATGTATAAGTACCTGCTAACAAATTAGTTATAGTATCATTATTTATTACACTATTATGACTCCAAGAATAATTATATGGAGCAGTACCACCAGATGTTAGTGTATGTATTTGACCTGTACTATTACCATTACAATCAACATCTAAAATATTAAATGTAGAACTAATTGGCCATAACTGTGTAATTGTGATTGTATCTGTAGTAGTACAAGAAGGGAAAGAATCAGTATATAAAGCTGAAAGAACATAAGTACCTACTGGTAAATTCATTAAAGAATCTCCTAGTGTTACAGCTCCTGTATTTAAATCATGCCATGAATAACTATATGGTGATGATTGTGGATTTACAACTGTTAATTGACCTGTACTATCTCCATTACATAAAATAGATTGTACTATAGGATCTATTTGTGCCACAGTAGTTGGAATAGCAGAAGATAATATAGCCTGATCCGTTCCTCCACCAATTAAAGATCCTAAACAATCATTTGCATCTTTTAGATGAACAGTATACGAAGAAGTACATAAATCAAGTACATCAAAAGAAGAACTGATATTGATCGGAGGAAGTGTAATACCTGAAGTATTATCTGTAACTAAACCAACATATGGTGCAGTTCCTCCTACTATATCTAAAGAAATTGTACCATCGCATGCACCTAAACAAGATGATGAATTAGTAGATAAAACATTATATCGTAACTCTGAAGGTTCAGTAATTTGTTGAGATGCATTTACAACACAACCATTAATATCTGTGACCGTAACTGAATAAAGACCAGCTGATAAATTAGTAGCAATAGAATCTGAACTAGTAAAACTAGGACCTATCCACTGGTATACATAAGGTCCTACAGAAGAACTAGAGGAAGCTATCGAAACAATAAGTGAAGCATCATTAGCTCCATAACAACTAATGCTAGTACTTGTACCAACTAAAGGATCTATTTGCAAACTCATATTAGATGTAACTGAAGACAAATCAGCAATAGCAAAATTTTGACAACCTCTATCATCAGTAACAGTGGCTGTGTATACACCTGCATACAGATTAATAGCAGTAGATGTTATTTGAGGGGCTAATGGATTATCATCCCAATGATATGAGTAAGGAAGAGTTCCTCCACTAACCGATGCAGTAGCAGATGCAGTATTAACGCCAACACAATATGCAGGAACTAAATTAGTAGTGATAACTAAAAGTGGATCTGGCTCATTCATAACAACAGTATCTATAGCGGTACAACCCCTATCATCAACAATAGTAACAGTATCAACTCCTGCTGATAAAGTATTAACAGAATCTCCAACCTGACTAGTTCCTGACCAACTAAAATTGTATGGTGATGTCCCCCCCGTTCCAATTGCAAATGCCTGACCATCACTTAAACCATTACAACTAACTCGTAATAACTCTTGTGCCGTAACATATAGCGGATCTGGATTTGGGATATCTATACTATCAATAACAACACAGCCCAAAGCATCTCTAGTTGTTAAATAATAACTACCAGATGATAAGTTATTTATGTTAAAAAGACTTATACCTGATTGTCCATTACTCCAAAAATAAGTATATGGACCTATACCTCCGTCACTTGACACACTTAAAGAGCCGTCTGTAAAATTATAGCACGAAACAGAATCAAAAATATTTAAACTACTCTCAATAAGTGAAGAATCATTAATAAATACACTATCCTTCACAGAACATCCCCATGTATCAGTAACTACAACATCATGCCAACCTCCTAACAAAGAATCTGCAACGTTATTAAAATCAAAATTATCCCAAGCATAACTATAAAATGGTTGACCACCACTTACATAAACGATAGCTCTTCCTTCATTATCTCCATAACATATATTACCATTAACCTCTTTAATACTATCTATAACCAAAGAGGTATTTGGCTCTTGTATATTAAATGTAATCTCTTCCGTACATCCATTATCATCTGTTACTTCTAAATGATATGAACCAGCTGTTAAACCAGATAATGTATCATAATCAACAATTCCATTAGAAGAACCTAAAGTAGCTCCTGACAAAGTTTCCCATTGGTAATTGTAAGGAGAAAAACCTCCTCCAGTAAAAACAACAGCAGATCCTGAATTATCACCCTTGCAAGCTACAGCAAATAACTGAGGGGAAATAGATAATGGAAGTTGTGGAGCAACAACACTAATAGCTATAAATTCATCACATCCATTTGCATCTGTAATCTCTAAATAATAATTACCAACAGATAAATTATTAATAACGGGACTTGTACCTAAACTACCCCAACTATCATCAAACCATTCATAGTTATAAATAGGAGAGCCCGTCGCAGAAAAACTAGTTGGTGTCCCACCTGCTCCAAAAGCAGTGGCAGAACCAGTACTGCTGTTATCGCAAACACCTACACTATTGGAAGATAAAACCTGAAGTGGAAATTGAGGAGCAGAAATTGTAACTGTATCAGTTACCTTACAAGAATCTGAATCAATAGCCATTATAACATAAGTTCCTTCTCCAAGACCAGTAAAAACACTATCATAAGGAGGGGGATCTAAATTTTGAACACCATCAATATAAAAAGTGTAAGGCAAAACGCCATTTTCTAATAAAACGGCAACTCTTCCATCTGATCCTCCATAACAACTAACATCTGTTATATTACTCTCTATAGTGAGTGGATTAAAAGGTGCGTCTAAAATGACTGTATCTTGAACTATACAACCACCTGCTCCTGATGCCCTTAACAAATATGATCCTTGATCAAGATCTTGAAACGTATGCGAAGGACCTAAAACTCCTATCTCACTAGCTACCAGATTTCCTGAAAAATCAAATAACTCAGCATCCCATGAAATTTGAGAAATAGATAAGCTAGGAGTTACTGATACCTCTCCATCACCACCAAAGCATGTGGGATTAATTTTAGAAAATTGCATTTCATTATAGGTCCAATATGTTCAAG
>PBQB01000054.1 GCA_002724895.1 Flavobacteriales bacterium | reverse complement strand
GATTATTTTCAGAACATAGTAAATTACCAATTATTTTATATAATGTCCCATCAAGAACCGGATCAAACATCAGTTCAGATACTGTGTTAAAACTTGCACATAGTTACAACAATATTGTTGGAATAAAAGAAGCCTCAGGTGATATGAACCAAATAATGACGATACTCAAAGAAAAACCAAATAAATTTGATGTTATATCTGGTGATGACGCACTAACTTTACCTATGATATATTTGGGCTCTTGTGGTGTAATTTCAGTAATCGGCCAAGCTGCACCAAGTATGTTTTCTAAAATGGTTAATCATGCTTTAAATATGGATATTCTTGAAGCAAATAAAATCCATAATAAAATATTTGACTATTATTCTCCTCTATACGAAGAAGGAAATCCTGTTGGAATTAAGGCATTATTAAAAAACATCGGTTTATGTCAAAACAATGTTAGAATCCCGCTTGTAAAAGCATCAAATAAGTTAATTAAAACACTTAATTCTTTAGAGAAAATATATTAGTTTTTTTAGTGAAAAAAAAATTTAGGAATATCCAATTTTAGATTTTATATTTGCAACATTATTATGAAAAAGTACATTTACATATTATTTATATTATTCTCATGCAGTGAATATCAAAAGGTTTTAAAGAGTGATGATATTAATTATAAGTATGATAAAGCAATAAAATATTATCAAAATAATGATTATGATAGAGCCTTACCATTACTAAATGAGCTATCAAAAATTATGATTGGTACTTCTAAAATGGAGGAGATAAGTTATTACTTTGCCTATTGTCATTATGCAACTGGCGATAATTTAATGGCTGCTTATCTATTTAAACAATATGTTCAAAACTACATTAATGGAAAATATGCTCAAGAATGTAGCTTTATGAGTGCATATTGTTATTATTTAGAATCACCAATCTATTCGCTTGATCCAACAAACAATTACAAAGCAATAAAAGAATTACAAAATCATATTTATCAATTTCCAAATTCTGATAAAATTGAAGAATGTAATTCTTTAATTGATGAATTAAGAGGTAAGCTTGCAAAGAAAGCATTTAAAAATGCAAAGCAATATTACATAACTGAAAATTATAAATCTTCTATTATTGCACTCAATAATTTACTAATTGACTTTCCATCTTTTAATAATAGAGAAGAAGTTTTTTATCTAATCGTAAAATCATCATATTTACTTGCAATAAATAGCATTAGTAGTAAAATAGAACAAAGATTACAAGAAACATTAAATGTTTATGATCAATTTACATCAAATTTCCCAAATAGTAAATATTTGAAAGAGTTGAAATCTACATATATAAAAACACAGGAAAACTTAACTAAATTAAAAAATAAAGAAAATGAAATTTAAAAATACTGGAGCAGAAAAAACTACAATTACTAGAGACGTAAATAACTTTTTAGAGAAAACTGACAACATATATAAAGCTGTTTCAATTATGGCTAAGAGGTCAAATCAAATAAATGAAAAAATGAAAAATGAATTAATGGAGAAACTTCAAGAATTTGCATTAAATCAAGAACAATTAGATGAAGTATTTGAAAATCAAGAACAAATTGCTGTATCTAAATTTTATGAAGGTCTTCCTAAACCCTGGGCTATAGCGATGAAAGAATTGTTAAATGATGAAATTTATATGAGAGAAATAAATGAAGATGAAGATGAGGAAAAAAAAATAGATTCATTAGATAAAAATGCATAAGATTAAAAATGTCTTAATAGGAATTACAGGTAGTATTGCGGCATTTAAAATTCCAGAGTTAGTTAGACTTTTTAAAAAAGAGAAATTTAACGTTAAAATAATACAAACAAAATCTTCATTAGATTTTGTTTCCCCATTAACATTATCTGTATTATCAGAAAACAAAGTACTTTCTTCAACTATTACATATGAAAAAACTTGGAATAATCATGTCTCTTTAAGTAATTGGGCAGATATATTTATTATTGCTCCACTTACAGCAAACACACTTGCTAAAATGGCAAATGGCCAATGTGACAATCTATTACTTGCTACTTATTTATCAACAAAATGTAAAACCTACGTTGCACCAGCAATGGATTTAGATATGTTTCAACACCATACAACGAAAACCAATTTATTAACCATAGAAAAACATGGTATCAAAGTAATACCTGCTAAATTTGGAGAATTAGCCAGTGGATTAATTGGTGACGGGAGAATGGCTGAACCACAAGAAATTTTTAATATTACTATTAATAAAAGTAATCCCAAACTCAAAGGAAAAAATGTTTTAATAACTGCAGGACCAACTTATGAAAACATTGATCCAGTTCGTTTTATCGGAAATAGATCTTCAGGAAAAATGGGTATTGAAATAGCCAAAATATGTTCTGATTTTGGTGCAAAAGTAAATTTAATTTTAGGGCCAATTGCAAAGCAATTTGAATATGACAATGTCACGATACATAAAATAGAAAGTGCTAAACAAATGTTCGATACAGCAATTTCTTTATATTCTGATTCAGATATTTTAATATTTTCTGCTGCAGTTTCAGATTACTCACCCGAAAAAACTAATGATTTGAAACTAAAGAAAAAAGATGATTTTTTAAATATTAAATTAAAAAGAACAAAAGATATAATTCTAGAAATATCTAAAAGAAAAAATAAAGATCAATTTATTGTGGGCTTTGCTCTTGAGACAGATAATGCAATTAAAAATGCAAAACTTAAACTGCATAATAAGAAATTAGATATGATTATACTTAACTCTTTAGAAGATAAGGGAGCTGGATTTCAAAAGGATACAAACAAAATTTCTATTATCGATAAAAATAATAATATTACAAAATATAAGTTAAAGAATAAAAGTGAGGTTGCAAAAGATATTATTGATAACATAATCAAATTAAAATATGCTTAAGAAAACAATATTTACATATCTAATTCTTATTAGTTCATTTAATGTGAATTCTCAAGAAATTTTATGTAATGTAAGAGTAAATTCATCACAAGTTCAAATAAGTGATCGTAAGATTTTTCAATCTATGCAAACAGCAATTTATGAATTTATTAACAATACTAAATGGACTAATGCTAATATTAGTAGTGAAGAAAGAATTGAATGTTCCATTTTAATTAATATAAGTAACAAAATTTCAAATGATGAGTATGAAGGAAGTATGCAAATCCAAAGTACAAGACCAATTTATGGGACCTCTTATAAATCTACATTATTTAATTTCATGGATAATAATATTAGATTCAAATTCTTAGAATATCAATCATTAGAATTTTCAGAAACATCACATTTATCAAATTTAACTTCTATAATTGCTTTTTATGTAAACATAATCTTAGGACTAGACTTTGCCACTTTTTCAGAAGAAGGTGGTAATGAATATTTCAATACTGCTCAGAAAATCGTTAATAATGCACAAAATGCACGTGAGTCTGGATGGAAAGCTTTTGAAAGTGATAAAAATAGATATTGGATAGCACATGATCTTCTTGACAATAGATACAATAAATATCATATGTGCTTATATAGATACCACAGAATAGGGTTAGATAAATTAGCTGAGGAACCTGAAGATGCAAGATATGAAATAACTGAATCAATTGAAAGCTTACGATCAATTTATCGTGAAAATCCTTCAGCGCTTTTATTAAAGTTATTTTTTGACGCAAAAGCTGATGAGATTACCAAAATATATTCTGAATCATTTCCAAATGAAAAAGCTAGAATCATAAAAACATTAACTGAAATTGATCCTTCCAATTCAACAAAATATCAAACAATAGCGCAAGAAGAATCTAAAGAAAGATGATTAAAAAACTATATATTAAAAATTACGCCTTAATTAAAGAAGCAAACATAGATTTTTCTTCAGGTTTTAATGTAATATCAGGAGAAACAGGCTCTGGAAAATCAATTATTTTAGATGCTTTATCACAACTATTAGGTAAAAGAACCCACAGATTTGTAGTTAATAGAGAGAAGTGTATAATTGAAGGAACATTTAAAGTCAATGAAAAATTTATTTATTTTTTTAAAAAACATGATATAGATTTTCATGAAGACACTATTATCAGAAAAGAAATAAATAGTAGTGGAAAAAATAGAAACTTTATTAATGATACTCCTGTATTATTAAATACTCTAGCTCAATTTGCAAATAAGCAAATAGAAATATTTTCTCAAAATAATAATGACTTTATTAAAAATGAAAAAAATAGATTCAAGATTATTGATAATTTTTCGAGTTCTAGTAAACCATTAATTGAATACCAAACTGAATTTTTTAATTATCAAAATATAAAAAAAGAGCTAGAAATTATAAAAAATAATGGTAGGTTAACAGAAATTGAATTAGATTTCCTGAAATATCAACATAATGAATTAGAAAATGCTAATTTAGAAAATGAAGATAAAGAAAGTATTGAAAATAAAATATCGTTTNTAGAAAATATNGANAATATAAATTTATTACTAAATGAGTGTAAAGCAATNATTGAAGATGAAGAAACTGGTTTAATTACTCAACTTAATNAACTTTATAATAAACTTATAAAAGTTAATAATTTTAATGAATTAGGAAAAAGGGTTAATAGTTTATGTATAGATCTAGATGACATCAATCACGAACTAAGNGCAATCAACAGTCATGAAGAGCATGANACTAATAAATTATCAATCTTATACAAAAGAATTGATATAATTAATAATTTACTTCAAAAACATAATCTAAATAGCATAAATGAATTGTTAGAACTTAAAAGAAAATTATATTCTAAAATTNAACTTTCAAAATCATTTGAAGAATTAGTTGNTAAAAAGAAAAAAGAAAAAGAAATTTCAAAAGGAAAGTTAATAAAATTAGCTGGCAATTTGCTTAATGAGAGAACATATATTTCCAAAAAACTAAAGGAAAAAATTGAAAAACTCCTTCAAAAACTTGGAATCCAATATTCAAAATTTTCTATTATTCAAAAAACAAAAGAAGAATTTAATAAATACGGAAATACAAAGCTGGATTTCTATTTTTCAGCTAACAAAGGAAAAAAAGAACAAGATTTAACAAAAATAGCATCAGGAGGTGAATTATCTAGANTAATGTTAGTAATTAAATACATAACATCAAAAANNTCTCANATAGANACTTTAATTTTTGATGAAATTGATTCTGGAGTTTCGGGNGAAATTGCTAGCTTAATGGGTAATATGATGAAGAAAATAAGCAAAGAAAAACAATTAATTGTAATTTCTCATATTCCACAAATTGCTTCACAAGGAGATCATCATTTAAAGGTAAATAAAATCATTTCTCANAATAATACTTTTTCTCAAATCAATAAACTAAATGATAAAGAAAGAATAAATGAAATAGCGAAATTGTTAAGTGGAAAAAATATTACATCTGCCGCAATAAAAAATGCGGTTGAACTATTAAATCAATAATTTTATATTTGTAATCTAAACATTACTGAAAATGAANAATCAATTACTTAAAGGAAAAAAAGGAATAATTTTTGGAGCATTAGACAATAAATCTATTGCATGGAAAGTAGCTGAACATGCACATAATGAAGGAGCTGAATTTGTTCTTACCAATGCACCAATAGCATTAAGAATGGGGTCTATTAATNAATTAGCAAAAAAAACAAATTCTACAGTAATTCCCGCAGATGCAACTTCTACAGAAGATTTAGANAATTTATTTAAGAAATCAATGGAAGTTTTTGATGGAAAAATTGATTTCNTCCTTCATTCAATTGGAATGTCTGTGAATGTTAGAAAGGGGAGAGCATATTATGATCAAAAGTATGATTGGACGATTAAAGGATTTGATGTTTCATCTTTATCATTTCACAAGACAATACAGACAGCTTGGAAATTAGATGCACTAAACGAATGGGCTTCAATTATTGCTTTATCATACATAGCAGCACAAAGAGTTTTTCATAGTTATAACGATATGGCAGATAACAAATCGTTTTTAGAATCTATTACTAGAAGTTTTGGATATCATTACGGAAAGAGAAAAAATGTAAGAATTAACACTATATCACAATCGCCAACAGAAACTACAGCAGGAAGTGGAGTTAAAGGTTTCGATGGTTTTTATAAATATGCTGATGATCTTTCACCGCTTGGTAATGCTTCAGCTGATGATTGTGCAAAATATTGTATTACAATGTTTTCTGATTACACAAAGAAAATTACAATGCAAAATTTATTCCACGATGGCGGTTTTTCATTTATGGGTATTAGTGAAGACGTTATGAATAATTACATGAATTCTATTAAAGAAGAATGAAAAAAATTAATCTAACTTAGTAAATTATTTTTCAATTTTTTTTTGTTTGNTTTTTTTCTTTACAATTTTAATTTCTAATTCTGACTTGTCTTTTTTTAATGAAACTTTTATCTTGTCTCCCTGCTTAATTTTGGCTGAAATTATTTTTTCGGATAATGAATCTTCAAAATATTTCTGAATAGCTCTTTTTANTGGACGAGCACCAAATTTACTATCAAANCCTTTTTCTGCAATAAAATCTTTAGCTTCTTGATTAATTGAAACNGAATAACCTAATGTGTCTATTCTTTTTAAAAGACTATCCATTTCAATATCAATAATCTTATTAATATCTTCTTTCTTTAAATTATTAAATAAAATTATATCATCTATTCTATTCAAAAATTCTGGTGAAAATGCACTTTTAAGTGCTTTTTGAATTATTCCTTTAGAATGGTTGTCAGCATTAGCCTTCTTTGCATTTGTATTGAAACCTATTCCTTGTCCAAAGTCCTTTAGTTGTCTAGCACCTATATTAGAAGTCATAATGATAATAGTATTTTTAAAACTAATTTTTCTTCCTAGACTGTCTGTCATTTGACCATCATCTAGAGCTTGTAAAAGTAAGTTAAAAACATCAGGATGAGCTTTTTCAATTTCATCTAATAAAATAACTGAATATGGTTTCCTTCTTACTTTTTCTGTTAGTTGACCTCCTTCTTCATACCCAACATATCCAGGAGGTGCTCCAACTAATCTACTTACTGCAAATTTTTCCATATATTCACTCATATCAATTCTAATTAATGCTTCTTGAGAATCAAACATTTCTTCAGATAATGCTTTAGCTAGTTGTGTTTTACCAACTCCTGTTGCACCTAAAAAAATAAAGGAGCCAATCGGTTTATTAGGATCTTTTAATCCAACTCTATTTCTTCTTATTGATTTAACTATTTTTTGAANTGCATNATCTTGACCAATAATTTTTTTCTTTATNCTATCTGTCATTAGAGTTAACTTCTTCATTTNTTGTGATGCAATTCTATTGACNGGAATACCTGTCATAATTGAAATAACATCTGCTACATGCTGATCTGTAACAGTTTCTTTATTAGATTTTAACTCATTTTCCCAAATACTTTTTTCTTTTTCAAGTTGGGAAATAATTCTTTTTTCATTATCTCTTAACTCGGCAGCTATTTCAAATTTTTGCATTTTAATAGCATCTTTTTTTTCATTAGTTGCTATAGATAGTTTTTCTTCTAAATCTGTAATATTTTTAGGAACGTTAATTTTTGTAATATGAATTCTTGAACCCGCTTCATCTAGTGCATCAATAGCTTTATCTGGTAAAAAACGATCATGCATATATCTATCAGTTAGTATTACACAAGACTCTATAGCATCATCTGTATAGATAACATTATGATGCTCTTCATACTTTATCTTAATATTATTTAAAATTTCAATGGTTTCTTCAATAGATGTTGGTTCAACTATAATTTTCTGAAATCTTCTTTCTAAGGCTCCATCTTTTTCAATATGTTGTCTAAACTCATCAAGTGTAGTAGCTCCAATACATTGCAATTCACCTCTTGCAAGGGCAGGCTTAAACATGTTTGAAGCGTCTAAAGAACCAGAAGCACCACCAGCACCAACTAAAGTGTGTATTTCATCAATAAATAAAATAATGTCAGGATTTTTTTCTAGTTCGTTTATAATTCCACGCATTCTTTCTTCAAATTGTCCTCTGTATTTTGTACCAGCTACTAATGCTGCTAAATCAAGCATGACTATTCTTTTGTTGAATAAAACTCTTGAAACCTTTTTTTCAACAATTCTTATTGCCAAACCTTCGGCTATCGCAGACTTTCCAACTCCAGGCTCACCAACTAAGATTGGATTATTTTTTTTTCTTCTACTTAATATTTGAGAAACTCTTTCAATTTCTTTGTGTCTTCCAACTATAGGGTCTAATCTATCTTCTTTAGCATATTGCGTCAAATCTCTCCCAAAATTATCAAGAATTGGTGTAGCATTTTTAGTTTTTGTTTTTTGATGTTCTTGTTTAGCTGGACCAAAAACGTCATCTTCTTCTGTATCATCAAGTTTAGCTTCAATATCCAAATATTTACTTTCATATTGTTCAAGTATAAGGTCATAAGAAATTCTTAGTTCTTGTAATGATTTAGTTACTAAATTATTGTTATCAAGCATAATCGCTAGTAATACATGAATTGTTTTTATTTCATCACAGCCTAAATTTTTTCTCTCCATAATTGATTTTTTTAAAATTCTTTCAGTTTGCTTTTTAAACTCAATACTTTCTAAAACAATTTCATTATTCACATCAGATTTTGGCATACTACTCTCAATAGAACTTCTAAGTGCTTCTTTATTAACTCCAAGTTCATCAATAATTTTTATAGCTATACCACCTCCCTCTCTTAAAATTCCTAAAAATAAATGTTCTACGCTAATGCTTTCATCTCCCAACCTAATAACTTCTTCACGAACATAAGTAAAAACATCCTTCATTCTATTTGAAAAACCTGTATTCATATAATTAATTTTATGTTTTTAAAATCATTTGCAAGATACCTACTAATTTTAATAATTAACTACGTTAATGTTATCATTTTTTTTAACAAAAATTGTTCATAACTTAACTGTTAAAATATAGTCAATTTATTACTTAGAAATACGTAATTTTCTTTATTTTGTTACCTTAATAATTAAAAAAAAACATATGTCAATAGGTGAAAAGATTATTGCAGTAAATATTGAAGAAGAAATGAAAACAAAATATATTGACTATTCAATGTCAGTTATTGTATCAAGGGCTCTTCCAGATGTTAGAGATGGATTAAAACCTGTTCATAGACGAGTACTATATGGAATGCATGAACTTGGTATTAAATCAACTACACCATACAAAAAATCTGCAAGAATTGTAGGAGAAGTTCTTGGAAAGTTTCATCCTCATGGTGATACATCTGTATATGATGCTATGGTTAGAATGGCACAAGATTGGAGTCTTAGATATATGATGGTGGATGGACAAGGAAATTTTGGATCAATAGATGGAGATAATCCTGCAGCAATGAGGTATACTGAAGCAAGAATGCGTAAAACTTCTGAAGATATGTTAATGGATATTGATAAAGATACTATTGATTGGGAATTAAATTTTGATGATACACTAAAAGAACCTTCTGTATTACCTGCTAGACTACCAAATTTACTTTTAAATGGAACAACTGGTATAGCAGTTGGGATGGCAACAAATATGCCACCACATAATCTATCAGAAGTAGTTGATGGCGTTATAGCTTACATTAAAAATAGAGGAAATATTGAAGTTAGTGAATTAGTAGAACACATTAAAGCTCCTGATTTTCCGACAGGAGGAACAATTTACGGATATGATGGAGTTAAATCAGCATTTGAAACAGGAAGGGGTAGAGTAGTAGTTAGAGGTAAAGTAAGATTTGAGGAAANNGGACAAAGAGAACAAATTATTGTTGAAGAAATTCCTTACATGGTNAANAAATCTAGTATGATTAAACAAACTGCTGATCTTGTAAACAACAAAAAATTAGATGGTATTGCTGACATAAGAGATGAATCTGATAGAAATGGAATGAGAATTGTTTATGATTTAAAAAGAGATGCTATTCCAAATATTGTACTTAACAAACTNTACAAATTTACTTCTTTACAGTCTTCATTTTCTGTGAATAATGTTGCTCTTGTAAAAGGAAAACCTCANTTATTAAATTTAAAACAATTAATTCAATTATTTGTAGCTCATAGACATGAAGTTCTAATTAGAAAAACAAAATACGAATTAAAACAAGCAGAAAAAAGAGCACACATATTAGAAGGTTTAATAATTGCTATAAACAATTTAGATGAAGTCATTAAACTTATAAGATCTTCTAGAACACCTGAGGATGCCAAAAATGGATTGATTAATAATTTTGGATTAACCGAAATTCAAGCTAAAGCCATTTTAGACCTAAGATTACAAAAGCTTACTGGNTTAGAAATGGATAAAATAAAATCTGAACACGAAGAGATAATGTTAAAGATTAAGAGATTTAATGAAATATTGCAAAACGAAGATCTTAGATTATCGATGCTAGTTGATGATCTTCAAGAAGTTAAAGATAAATATGGCGATGAAAGAAGAACTAATATAGAATATTCATCATCTGAAGTGAGCATTGAAGATATGATTCCAAATGAAGAAGTTTTAATTACTATTTCTCATTTAGGATACATTAAAAGAACCTCATTATCAGAATACAAAACCCAAGGAAGAGGTGGAGTAGGGTCAAGAGGAGCTACTACTAGAGATGANGACTTTGTTGAAGAAATGATTATGGCAAATAATCATGACTACATGTTATTTTTTACTGAAAAAGGTAAGTGNTTNTGGCTAAAGGTTTACGAAATCCCAGAAGGAAGNAAAACATCNAAAGGAAGAGCAATTCAAAATATGATTAACATTCCTAAAGAAGANAAGGTNATGGCTTANATTAACACNAAAGANCTTAAAGATGAAGAATACNTTAANTCTAACTACATTGTTATGTGTACTAAAAAGGGAATAATTAAAAAAACTTCTCTTGAAAAATATTCAAGACCAAGAACAAATGGAATTAATGCAATTACTATTCGTGAAGGAGATCAATTATTAGAAGCAAAAATGACAAATGGAAATTCACAAATAATGATGGCTGTAAAATCTGGAAAATCAATAAGATTTCCTGAAGAAAAGGTTAGATCAATGGGAAGAACGGCAGCAGGAGTAAGAGGTATTAGATTATCAAATTCTGAAGATGAAGTAATTGGCATGGTTTGTGTAAATGATTTAAANTCAACAGTACTTGTTGTCTCNGAAAATGGTTATGGNAAAAGATCTGCTGTGGAAGATTATAGAATTACAAATAGAGGAGGAAAAGGAGTNAAAACTATAAATGTTACAGAAAAAACTGGAAACCTTATAGCTCTTAAAAATGTAAATGATTCTGAAGATCTCATGGTAATTAATCAATCAGGTATAACAATAAGGATAGGTATAGANACTTTAAGAGTAATGGGAAGAGCAACACAAGGAGTTAAAGTTATTAGATTAAAAGATGAAGATAAAATTGCATCTGTTGCAAAGGTTTCAAAATGGGAGAAAAATGAAAATTTNGAAGAAGAAAATGAATCAAATAAAATAGATACTGATGAAAATAAACAAAATAATGAAGGTTAAATTATTAATAACATTAATTGGATTGCTTTTTACAAGTTNAATAACTTACTCAANNGAAAGTGTTGATNAACCAAAATTAATTAAAAATAAAAGCAATAACTCNAACGATATTGCATTTGAAAAATGGGAACTCCCAAATGGTCTNAAAGTNTTAATTCATGAAGATAATTCTGATCCAATCGTACATGTACATGTAACATATCATGTGGGCTCTAATAGAGAANCAGCAGGAAAATCNGGATTTGCACATTTTTTTGAACATATGATGTTTCAAGGATCAGAAAATGTTCCTGATGAAAAACATTTTGAAATTATCAACAATGCTGGAGGAAATATGAATGGAAATACATCATCTGATAGAACAGTATATTTTCAAACAGTACCATCAAATTATCTTGAAACTGCTCTTTGGTTAGAATCAGATAGAATGGGGTTTTTACTTGATGCAGTGACTCCAGAAAAATTTGAAAATCAAAGAAATGTAGTTAAAGAAGAGAAATACCAAAATCAAATTAGTAGGCAATACGGAATGAGCTATGAAATTTTGGGTCAAAATTTATATCCNCCTTCTCATCCTTATAACTGGCCAGTAATTGGTTATGTTGACGATTTAGAACGAGCAAATATAGAAGATCTTAAAAATTTTTTTTTAAGATGGTACGGACCTAATAATGCAATTCTAACCATATCGGGTGATGTTAAATCAAAAGATGTTNTCCCACTAGTTTCCAAATATTTTGGATCAATTCCCAGGGGAAAAGATGTTAAAAAGCTTAGGCCTATGGTTCCAAGATTATCTTCAGATATTTATACAGGATACACAGATAATGTTTATCTTCCTCTTACTGACATTGTATTCCCAACAGTTCCTAATTATCATAAAGATGAAGCTTCTTTAGATATATTAGCAAGTTTAATGGGGAAAGGAAAAAAATCAATATTTTATAAAAACTTTGTAAAATCTGAAAAAGCTATTCAAGCTAGCGTTAGCCATCCTTGCAGAGAACTTTCTGGNGANTTTCACATAACCGTTCTGACATATCCTGATTGGCAAGAAGATCAAGGTGTTTATTTTAACAATATTGAAGCTGATATAAGAAATACTCTNGTAGAATGGGAAGAAAAGGGATTTAGTGATGCAGATTTAGAAATGGTAAAAACTGAAATAATCAGTCAAAGTATTGACATGAAAACTTCTCTAGCATCTAAATCAACATTGATTTCAAGATGGGAATGGCTAAGTGAAGGTAAATATAACATGTCATCAGAAATTGAAAGATATAAAAATGTTACTAGGTCAGATNTTTTAAGAGTATACAATAAATACATTAAAAATAGAAAAGCTGTTATAAATCAAGTAAGACCTAAAAGTCCATTTACTAATGAATCAGATTCAATAATTAGTAAAAACCCAAATGCAAATTTAATTTTAAAAAATGATCCAGAATACAACAACTTAATTTACAATAAAGCTAATTCTGAATTTGATNTTTGTTGTAGAAGTGNGCAACCTAAACCCACAATATCAAAAACTCCAAAAATCCCTCAATTTTATAAAGAAAATTTTGAAAATGGTTTAAAAACCATTTTCTCAGAAAGCAATGAAGTTCCTAAAGTATATTTAAGATTAAAAATAAATGGAGGAAGCCTTCTAGAAAATGAAAAAAAAGCTGGTCTTGCTAGCTTTACAGCACAAATGATGAATGAAAGCACCATAAATAATTCTTCTGAAGATATAAGTGTTGAACTACAAAAATTAGGTAGTACAGTTAATTTCTCCTCTGAGGGTCAAACGACAACTTTGTACATAGAATGTTTAACAGAAAAATTAACCCCAACATTAAACATAGTTAAAGAAAAACTATTTTTGCCAGCATTTAATCAAGATGACTTCAAAAGAGTAAAGAAAAGTAATTTGGAAGGATTGGAATCAATGAAGAAAAATGCTCAATATTTAGCTCAAAATTCAATGTCTAAGGTTTTATATGGAAATTCTCCAATGGGATGGAACATGAATAAAAAAAGTATTAAAAAAATAAAACTAAAAGACATTAAAACATTTTACAANAATTATTCTCCAAATGTTAGTGAACTTGTTATTGTTGGTAATGTAAAAAAAGAAAGAATTTACAAGGAATTAGATTTTCTTAAGAAATGGGAAAATAAAAATATTAATNTTCCATCAGATTACAATTTTCCTAAAGATAAACCAACACAAATATATCTTGTTGATAAGGAGGGTNCAACACAATCGCTAATTCTCATGGGACACAAGTCAGATAGTTATGATGCAAATGGAGAGTTTTTTAAATCAAGGATAATGAATAATTCTTTAGGTGGTGGTGCTAGTGGAAGACTTTTCTTAAATTTAAGAGAAGATAAAGGATACACTTATGGAGCTTACTCTTCTTTTAGGGGAAGTAAAAATTATGGAATTTTTGCTATACAAACTAGTGTAAAAACCGAAGTTACTGATAGTTCACTAGTTGAAATATTTAACATTTTAGAAGATTATACAAATAATGGAATAACTGAAAAAGAATTAACTTCAACAAAAAACTCTTATTTAAATTCAGCATCATTAAAATATGAAACACCAAATCAGAAAATAGGATTTCTTAATAGAATATTAACTTATGATTTGGANTCTTCATATATAAAAAAACAATCAGAAATNTTAAATACTATATCATTGAATGAAGTTAATCAAATAGCTTCAAATAAAATTAAAAAAGATGAAATGGCGATTGTAATTGTTGGAAATAAATATTTAATAAAAAAGAAATTAGAAAATTTAACTTCCAGCTCTGGAAAAAAATATAATTTTAAGATTAACGAAATTAAATTCTAAATATGAAAAAAATACTTTTTTTATGTAGTATCTTCATTACATTACATTGTACTGCTCAAAAACACAATATAGTAAATGCATCAATATCTTTAAAAAACGCTAATAAAGCTAAGGAAACTGAAGTTGTAGAACATTTAAAAGAAGCAAAAGATTATATTGATGAAGCCTTTAATACAGAAAGCACTTCAAATAGTCCCAAAATGTGGAACTACAAAGCTCCTATTTATCTGCAAATTGCATTAAAAGCACCTGAACTTGATAAGAATGCTATTTTTAAAGCTACTGAAGCACATATTAAATGCTTACAAAAAGATAAAAAAGGAAGAGTCATTGTAAGAAAATGGACATCCGAAGAGGATATATTATCTGGTTTAATTCAATGTGGATATAAATTATTTAATATTGGTATTGAAAAATATAATGCACAAGAATATGCCAGCTCCTTAGATCATTATGAAGCAATTTTTGATATAATGCCATTAGATTCTGAAGACCAACTGAAAAGAGGAAATATAACTAAAGAAACTGTATTGTATAATTCATTTTTTTCATCAAGTAAAATGAATAACAATGAAAAATCAAAGGAAATTTTAAAAAAATTAATAGAAATAAACTTTAATGAACCAGCAATATTTAGTCATTTAAGTAAGATTTATTTTGATGAAGGTAATAATGAAAAAGCATTATCTTATATTGAAAGAGGAAGAGAATTATTTGAAGATGATCAAGGTTTAATTAATGAAGAAATCAATTTATACATTAAACTAAATAAAACTGATGAATTAATTGCAAAATTAGGAGATGCAATAAAAAATGATCCTGAAAATGAAATCCTCTTAATTATTAGAGGTACTATATATTTAAACACTAAAAATTATAAATTATCAGAAAATGATTTAAAAAAAGTAATTGGAATTGATCCAAATAATTTTGAAGCAAATTTCTTTTTAGGAGAAATTTTTGTTCATTATTCAAACGAAATTATAGAGAAAGCAAACAAAACAAACGATAACAATATATATGAAAAATTAAGAAAGAAATCACAAAATTCATTTAAAAAATCTTTAACTTATTTAGAAAAAGCATATGAAATAGATTCTGAAAATAAGGATAATATTACTCTATTAAAAGAGATATATTATAGAGTTGGGGACTACAAGAAATCAGAAGAAATGAAAATCAAATTATCAGAATTAAATAAATAAAATGAAAAAAATATATGTATTAATAATTTTCTTAGTTAGTTTTTCAAACATATTTTCACAAAACATATTTAAGAATAAAAAACAAAAAGTTAAAAAGTTAGATGAAATAGAAAGTAAAACTAAAAATTGTGAAAAACTTGAAGGATTATTTAATATTTATCAAAACAAAAAAGATGGAAAATCTTACTTAGAACTAGATACTTCTCATTTAAATAAAGAATACATCTATTTTAGTTATTATGAAAATGGAGTTCTTGAAGCAGGTTCAGTTAAAGGAAGATTTAGGGGATCTAAAGTTATTAAGATAAATAAATTCTATGAAAATATAGACATAACTATTGAAAATACTAAATATTATTTTGATAAACAAAGTCCTTTGAGTAAGGGATCTAAAACTAATATAAATACCCCGTTAATTATTACAGAAAAAATTATAGCAAAGAATAATAGTAAAACTAAATTTCTCATTAGTGCTGACAATATATTTCTTAATGAATCCTTTCAACAAATAAAATCATCATATTTTCCTGGCTATAAAGGATTCAAAATGGGGAATTTAAGTAAAACCAAAACTAGATATCATAAGATAAGGAACTACCCACAAAATACTGATGTTATTGTAAACTAAACTTATGAAAGTAAATATCCATCTAGTAGAGGAGGGGGAGCTATTACTGACTCAAGAATAATTTCAGTGTTAGTGCAACATAGCTTAATAGAGATGCCAAAAAATAATTATAAGCCTAGGTATGATGACACAAGAATAGGTTACTTTACTACACAAACTAACCATATGACAACTTTAGATCGTGTAAATTATAGAGATTTTATTAATAGATGGAATTTAATAAAAAAAGATCCGTCTAAAAATCTTTCTGAACCAGTTAAGCCAATTGTTTGGTGGATTGAAAATACTACTCCATACGAATTAAGAGATATAATCAAAGAAGGAGTAGAATCATGGAATATGGCGTTTGAAAAAGCAGGATTTAAAAATGCTATAATTGTAAAAATTCAGCCAGATACAGCAACATGGGAAGCAGGTGATATAAGATATAATGTCTTAAGATGGACATCTTCACCAAATCCTCCGTGGGGTGGCTATGGACCATCATTTGTAAATCCAAAAACTGGAGAAATTCTTGGTGCTGATATAATGTTAGAATGGTCATATATAACTAGAAGAGTCTATGAAGATGATTTATTTAATGACTTTAACGAAAATACATTAAATCAATATTGTAATGCTGGAAAATATCAACAAATTGAAACATCACTAGGAATAGATTATATCAAAGCATATGATTTAGGATCAGAAATGGAAAAGGAGCTAATTAAACAGTCTCTTTATAGATTAGTTTTACATGAAGTTGGCCATACATTAGGTCTCAATCATAATTTTAAAGGTAGTACTCTTTTAAGTACTGAAGAATTAAATAACAAGGATATTGTAAATAAAAGAGGTGTATGTAATTCTGTAATGGAATATCCTGCTATTAATATTACAAAAGATATAAAAAATCAAGGGTTGTTTTTTGATATAAAGCCAGGTATTTATGATAATTGGGCCATAGAATTTGGATATTCTCAATTCAATAATGAGGAACAAGAAAAAATCGGTCTTAAAAAAATATTATCAAGATCAACTGAAAAGAATTTAGCTTTTGCTAACGATGCATTAGATATGAGATCACCTGGAAAGGGAACAGATCCCAATGCAATGATTTATGATCTGTCTAGTAATCCTATGGAACATTCTTTACAGAGAATTAATATGATAAATAATATTCTTAGAGAATTAAAAGAAAAATATACAAAAAATAATGATACTTACCAAGAATTATATAGGGCATATAGAACACTAGTTTATTCCTATTTTAATGCTTTAGAAATCGTTTCAAGACAAATTGGAGGCGTGCATATTGATTTATCACATACTAATCAAAATAGTAAAGTAAAACCTTTTGAAAGTGTTAGCTTAGAAAATCAACAAAAAGCAATGGATATTATCTCAAAATATGGTTTTAGCAATAAAGTTATATTACAAGATGATATCTTTCCATTTCTCCAATCACAAAGAAGAGGATTTAGTGTTTCTGAAGACCCAACTATTCACCAAAGAATATTAACATATCAAAATCGATTATTAAACCATTTACTTCATCCAAAAGTATTGTTAAGAATAACAAATTCTCAATTATATGGAAATGAATATCTACTACCTAACTATATGATAGATTTAAGAAATTCTATATTTAAAGAAGATTTTAATTCAAATATTTCTACAGTAAGACAAAATCTTCAGATTACATACATCAAGAGATTGATAAAGATTATTGATGATAAATCAAAATATGATAATATTTCACAAAGTACAGCACACTATAATTTACTTTGGATTAAAAATAATATTAATACTAACACTGGAAACCTTTCTTCTAGGCAACATAAGGATTATATTTTGTTTCTAATTAATTCAATTAATAATATATAATATTTCTTTTATTTAATTAAAAGATAGGGTATAATACTATTCAAATAATTTAACATAATATTAATTATAAGACAAAATAAATAAAGCTTTAAAATTGGTTTCTAATGGTTTTCAACAAAATCTTTAAAGTTTTGAAGGTAGACTTTGCTCTGCTCTTTAAAAACTGAAGGCATAAAAAATCCTATAATTTTTTTATAACCTTTAAAAATAAACTCTTGTTCATTAATAAATCTTGTTTTATTTTCAGATATTTTTTCAAATCGATTAGAAACAATATTAAATACACCATTTGCTTTATAAGTTACTTTTTTTTCAGTTGGTAAATTATTTAAAATTATTTCTTCATTCATGACTATTTTATGTTGTGTACTATCCTCATTAAGATATTCAATAATTATTTCTGATTTAGAACCATTTTCTCCTATTTTTCCACTAACTAAATTATAACTTTGAAATCCATACATATATTCCTTCATATTGTAAGGATTATCAAATAATAAGGTAACAGCATCAATATTTTCATTAATTATTATTTCTTCAGAATACTTTATACTATTACTAAACAAAACAATGTATAGAACTAAAGTTATTGGAAAACTTAAAACAATTAATAATATTTTTTTCATGTTAATATGATATTAATTCTCTATTAAACCTGAACGTTTTAATAAGGCATTAATACTTGGTTCTTTTCCTCTAAATCTTTTATATAATACCATTGGCTCTTCTGTACCACCTTTACTTAAAATATTATCTTTGAAAGATTGACCAATTTTTTTACTAAACACACCATTTTCCTTAAAAAATTCAAAGGCATCAGCATCTAAAACTTCTGCCCATTTATAACTATAATAACCCGAAGAATATCCACCACTAAAGATATGAGCAAATGCAACACTAGTACACATAGAATCATATTTCCTATTAAATAATTGTGTTTTTGAAATAGCACTTTCCTCATGTTTTTTTACATTATTAATTTCTGATGGATTACAATTATGCCAAGACATATCTAAAAGACCAAGACTAATCTGTCTTAGAGTTTGAGTTCCTTGTAAAAATGTAGATGACTTCTTAATTTTATCAATTAATTCCATTGGAATATCTTCTCCTGTTTGATAATGTTGTGCAAATGTTTCTAAACATTCTTTTTCATAACACCAATTTTCTAATATTTGACTTGGAAGCTCAACAAAATCCCAAAGAACGTTTGCTCCTGAAAGACTAGAATATTTGGTATTTGCAAGCATCCCATGTAAACCATGTCCAAATTCATGAAATAATGTTAGCATTTCATTAAAAGTTATAAGTGATGGTTTTACATCTGTTGGACTTGTAAAATTACATACATTAGCTATATGAGGTCTTTCATTCTTTCCATCTATATTTTTTTGACCTTTAAAATATGTCATCCAAGCTCCTCCTCTTTTCCCAGCTCTTGGATGAAAATCTAAATAAAAAAGAGCAATTAATTCATTTTTATTGTTTAAAACCTCAAATGTTCTTACATCTTTATGATAAACATCAATATTAAAAACCTCTTTAAAATTAAGATCAAACAAATTTTCAGCAACTCTAAAAGCCCCATTAAGAACATTGTCTAACTTTAAAAATGGTCTTAAACTTTCACTATCTAAATTAAAAAGTTTTTTTCTTAATTTTTCCGCATAATAATCAAAATCCCACGGTTCTAGAATATCTATTCCATCAATTTTCTTTGCAAATTCTTCTATTTCTTTAAATTCTTTCTTTGCAAAAGGTAATGCTTTCTCTAGTAATTCATTTAAAAAAGACATAACATTACTAGGTTTTTTAGCCATTCTCTCCTCTAATATAAACTCAGCATGTGAAGAATAACCTAATAGTGTAGCTCTTTTATATCTTAACTTACTAATAGTTAAAACAATATCCTCATTATTAAAACTATTTTGATTAAAGCATCTTGAACCAAAAGCTAACTTAATTTTTTTTCTTAATTCTCTATTTGTAGAATATTTTAAAAAAGGTAAAAAACTAGGTATATCTAAAGTAATTAACCAACCTTTTTTACCTTTTTGCTTAGCTAAAATTGATGCTGCTTCTTTTGCTCCTTCAGGAACTCCATCTAAATCAGATTCATTTTTCAAAAGAATCTCATAATTATTTGTATCAGCTAAAAGATTCTCATTAAATTTAAGTGATAATAACGATATTTCTTTATCTAAAGTTCTTAATATTTTTTTATCTGAAGAACTAAGGTTAGCACCATTTCTAAAAAAATCCTTATAAATATTATTTAATAGTGTTGTTTCTTCAGGAGATAATTTCAAATTAGACCTTTGATCATAAACAATCTTAATTCTATCAAATAAGTCTTCATTTAAAATAATATCATTAGATAACTCAGCAAGAAGCGGTTTTATCTCTTTAGCAATTTGTTGGATATTATCATTTGTTTCTGCACTATTTAAATTTGAAAATAATAATGTAACTCTTTCTAATTGATCTCCTGAATTTTCTAATGCCTCAATAGTATTTTTAAAATTAGGTTTTTCTTGATTTGAAACAATATTATTAATTTCATCTTTTTTTAACTTTATTAACTCTTTAATTGCTGGCAAAAAATCTTCATCATTAATCTGAGAAAATGGAACTGTATCAAACTTCTCTAAAAGTATATTTTTCATGTATTTATATGTGTTTAATTAATATTTTTAAATTTTTTAAAAGAATCAATAAGCATATCAATGTCTTTTTTTGAATTGTATGCTTGTATAGAAATTCTAAAAAGTGTCTCTTCATTCCACTTAAAAAATGGAATTTGAATTTTGTATTTTTTATAAAAATCTAACTGATTGTTAAATACATCATCAAAATGCATAAAAAAACTACTCATTTGTTTTGCATTAAACTTATTATCAGAAAGACCTTTTACTTTAAGTTCACTAATAATTTTTTCTTTTGCCCATATATTTAACTCTTTACATTTTTCAGAAACCTCTCTCCAATTTCTTTCTTTTAAAAATTTTATTGTATCTGGAATTGTTAAATAAGCTGACATATCATTAGTACCTTGCCATTGTAAATAATCTAAAAATTGTGAATGGCTTGGTTTTTCAGCATCATATCCCCAGCTTATTACCAATGGCTCTATAATATTTTGCATTTTTTTATTAGCATATAAAAAAGCGACTCCTTTAGGAGAACACATCCATTTATGACATGCACCAGAATAAAAATCAGGATTAATTTGCATAATATCTAATTCAATATGACCAGGAACATGAGCACCATCTATAATTGTAATTATATTTTTTTTTCTTGCATAATCACAAATTTCCTTGACAGGAAAAACCAGTGCAGTAGCACTTGTAATCTGACTTAAGAATATAACTTTTGTCTTATCCGTAATTCCTTTAATAAAATCATTAATAAATACCTCTTTTGATTCAATAGGTAATTGAATATTTCTTTTAATGTATTTAATACCCTTCTTTTTTGACATAAAATCCCATGCTCTGTCCATTGCTCCATATTCATGATTAGTACTTAAAACCTCATCATCAGTTTTAAAATTTATACTTCTTAAAACCGTATTTAGTGCAGTTGAAGGATTAGGAAAGAAAGCTAAATCATCAGCATCACAATTAATATATTCAGCAAGGGAAAATCTAGAATCTTGAAGAAAATTATATAAATCAAAAGCTAAATGTCTTACAGGTTCCTTTTCTAGCTTTCTATGCCATCTAATCAAGGATTTAAAAATAGGCTTAGGACAAGCTCCAAAAGATCCATGATTTAAATAAGTAATATTTGGATCTAGCATGAAACATGACTTTATATTATCAGTTTTACATTGCATGTTATAAATTAAAAAGGATTTGTAGCCCAAACATTTAGTTCATTAATGAACCCTCTATCATCCATTTCTAGACTAGAAACAATTGCATGAGCAATTTCTTTAGAAGTTAACTTATTATGAATTTCTGATCTTTCAATTCTTTCTTTATTTGCAAAAGCAGTAGTAACCTCACTAGGATTAACCTGAGTTACTTTAATATTAAATGGCCTTAACTCAGCTTGCCAACATTGTGTAAGTGCTCTTACAGCAAATTTAGAAGAAGCATAAATGCTTCCTCCCTTATATCCTTTTAAACTTGCAGTTGAACCAATATTAATAATACTCCCACCCTTTCTTTCTTTCATTAGAGGAATAATCTCTTTTGTTAATAAAGATAAACCAAAGACATTAGTGTTATATACAGCTAAAAAATCATCAATATTTAAGTTATCAAGGTCCCTTCTAACTCCTGTACCGGCATTATTAATTAAAACATCTACTCTATTGTCTAATATATCAATACAATTTTTTGCATTAACACTAATATCAGCAATATTAGAAATGTCAAAGCTGATAATATTTTTTGCGTTTGTATATTGTTGACTCTTAATCAATCTATCTTGGGACCTACCTGTTATTAGTACATTCGCCCCTTTTTCAACTAATGCCTTAGCTGTTTCTTTACCAATACCTAAACTACCACCAGTTACTAGTATATTTTTATTTTCTAAATCCATTTCAATTTAATTTAATATTTAAAGTTAAAGTATCTATTACTACTGTGTAACCATCCACTATAAAATCATAGGTAAAACCATCATATTTTATATTGGTTAAATCAGATTCTCTATATGCATATATATAATATTCTCCATTAATTATATTATTAAACTCATATTCACCTTTTCTATTAGTAGTAGTTTGTTGTATAATTTGTTGATCTAAATTATATAAATAAACATCAGTATTATTTGCATGATCATAGTGCAAAATATCATAATATTCAATATACCCAAGAACTGTATTTTCAGGCTTCCAACTTTCTCTACTGCATGAGCTTAAGATAATTGAATGCAAAAATAATGCAAGTAATATCTTTTTAAGCATAAAAAACCATTAAATTTTAACTTAGTTATATGAATACGACCACCTATATAAACTTATAAATAGTATAATACCTATTATTAATGCAACAACGCCTACTCCTATTAATATTCCAATTCCAAAATTTACAAGAGGATTAGACTTTTTCCTTGTGCTAACTTGATCAATCCCTTTGAATTTTCTACAATCTTCACACATGCACTCACTAATATCAAATCCTTGTTGTTGCATTCTAAGGTGATATTCATCAATTGATTTTGATTTATTTTTAGTTGTATCATTAATTAAATTATGACTAAAATAATTATTAGAATTACTAAAATTTTCATGAACCGGAAATGAACAAAAAACATTTAATGACACATAAAAAATAAAAGTAAAAAAAAGTAAATTTTTCATTTTATAAAATTAAATCAAATATTTAAAATTCTTATGCCTAGCATAAAACATGTCACTAAAACTATAAATTTAAAAAATAACATAGCTTATCTATAGCTTGATCTATATTAGAAAAAATATCTTTAATTTCTCCATTCATCATATAGCATGGAGCTGA
>PBQB01000053.1 GCA_002724895.1 Flavobacteriales bacterium | reverse complement strand
TTTTTATCTTGTATTTTTTTTTGCTTAGGAGTTAACTTTTTTTCTATAATTTCAATTTGATATTTTTTAGCTAAATATTTAAGAGCTTCTGGATAATTATACTGTTCAAGTTCCATAATAAACTTTACAGCATTACCTCCTTTCCCACAACCAAAACACTTATAAATTCCTTTTGTTGGAGAGACTGTAAAAGAAGGTGTTTTTTCATTATGAAAAGGACACTTCCCAATATAATTAACTCCTTTTTTTTGAAGACGAATAAAGTCTTCAATCACTTCTTCAATTTTAACAGATTCAAATATTTTGTCTATTGTCTCCTTTGGAATCATTTTTTTCTGCTAATAACAAAATTTAATAACGACAATAAGGAAGATTTAGCTTCATTATCTTTAAAGTTAGCAATTAACTCAATTGATTTTGAATGAAATTCATTCATTCTTTTTTCTGCATATTTAACCCCACCAGAAACTTTAACTAAATTAATTAATCTAGAAATTTTATTTTCATTTTTGTTATGATTTTTAATTACATCTATAATAAAACTCCTTGTTTTTTTGTCTGAATTGTTTAATGTGTATATCAAAGGAAGCGTCATTTTCCTTTCTCTTATATCTATACCTGTAGGCTTTCCTATTAACTTGCTCTCTGTATAATCAAAAAGATCATCTTTAATTTGAAATGCCATCCCTACAGTTTCTCCAAATAAATACATTTTGTCTATAGTATTTTTATCTTCACCAACGGAGTTCGCTCCACATGCACAGCATGCACCTATTAAGGTGGCGGTTTTTTTTCTTATAATATCAAAATATACTTCTTCAGTTATATCTAAAATTCTACTTTTTTCTATTTGTAATAGTTCCCCTTCGCTCATTTGTTTTACTGCTTTACTCATTATTTTAAGAAGATCAAACTCCTCATTGTTTACCGCTAGCAAAAGCCCTTTACTTAGTAAAAAATCACCAACTAAAACAGCAATTTTATTTTTCCAAATAGCATTTACCGAAAAATAACCCCTTCTCATATTTGCATCATCGACAATATCATCATGAACTAGAGTCGCGGTATGAAGTAATTCTATCATTGAAGCTGCACGATATGTTTTTTCATCAAATTTTTCAAACAGCTTTGCACATAGAAACACGAACATTGGGCGGATTTGTTTCCCTTTTCGTTTAATTAAATAATGTAGTACTTTGTCAAGTAAAGAAATTTTAGTACTCAATGAATTTTGAAACTTATCTTCAAATAGTTTCATTTCTTTAGAAATAGGGGCTTTAATTTTTTTTAAATCCAACATATAAGTGTTATGTTGCGAAGATACAAAGAAATTGTGTCGAGTTAATTTTAATTTGCCACTTACTTTAACTCGTTTACTAGTTGACCACAAGCAGCATTAATATCTTTCCCTTTACTCTTTCTAAGAGTAACATTTATGTTTTTATTTTTTAAAAAATCAATAAATAACATGGTTCTTTTATTACTTGATTTTTTAAATATAAATCCTTTTACAGGGTTATATTCGATTAAGTTGATCTTACAATAAAGATCTTTTGCAAAGTCAAACAATAAGCGGGCATCTTCTAAAGAATCATTTATATTGTCAAATAAAATATATTCATATGTAACTATTTTCTTTGTTTTGTTGTAATAGTATTTATTAGCTTCTTTAATATCTTGCAAATCAATTTTTTTATTTATAGGCATTAACTTGCTTCTAATTTCATTTTTTGCAGAATGTAATGAAATTGCTAAATTAAACTTAGTCATATCGTCTGCTAGTTTTTTTATCATCTTAGTAACACCTGCAGTTGAAACCGTAATTCTTTTTGAAGAAATATTCAAACCATTTTTCGAAGTTATTTTATTAATTCCTTTTAATAATTCACTATAGTTTAAAAGGGGCTCCCCCATTCCCATAAAAACAATATTTGATAATGGACGATTGCATAAATTTACAGCCTCATTATTCAAAATATATACCTGATCAAAAATTTCACTTGCAGAAATATTGCGTTTTAGCTTTAAAGTGCCAGTTGCACAAAAATTGCAGTCTAAACTACAACCAACTTGCGATGAAATACATGCAGTAATTCTTTTTTTTGAAAATATTAAAACCCCTTCAATATAGCTGTTGTCCCATAATTTTAAACTGTATTTAATGGTACCATCTTTACTTTTTTCTTTTTTGTGAATATTAACGTGATTAATAGAGAAGTGTTCAGATAATAAGTCTCTTATATGATTTGGTAAAGAGGACATTTGATTAAAAGATTGTACTCTTTTTTTCCACAACCACTCATCGATTTGCTTAGCTCTAAATTTTTGTAATTTGTTTTTTAAACAAAAAACTTCAAGGTCGTCATAATTTAAACTTCTAATGTCTATTTTCAATTTTATAATTTTTACAAATATATTATTTTTGTATCATGAGATTTTTAACTGCAGATTATTTATTTCCATTATATAGAAATCCTATTAAAGAAGGTGTTTTACAGATTTCAGATGAGGGAAAAGTTATTGATATTATAGATCATAGATGTAAAATAGATTTTAAAAAGTTGGAAATTTATGAAGGAATTTTATGTCCAGGATTTATTAATGCTCATTGTCACTTAGAATTAAGCTTTTTAAAAGGAGAGATAGAAAAAGGAACTAAATTAGTAACATTTATTAATACAATAAGAAAAAAAAGACATAATTATTCTCAGCAGGATATTTTAAAATCAATTGATGATGCAGAGATTGAAATGAAAAAGAATGGCATAGTAGCAGTAGGAGATATATGTAACAATTTAGATACTATAATACAAAAAAAAAAAAAGTAATCTTAAGTATTATAATTTTGTCGAGTTTTTTCAAATCTTTAAAGAAAAAGAAGAAGAAACATTCTTAAAAATAAAAGAAATACAAAAAAAGTTTATTGAAAGTAACTTGAAAGCAACTATCGTTCCTCATTCTCCCTACACAGTTTCTAACGAAATGATGGGCAAAATTTCAAAAAATATAAATAGCCAAAATGAATTAATAAGCATACATTTTGAGGAATCAAAATCAGAANTAGAGTTGTTTAAAAATAAAAAAGGAGCTTTGTATGATTGGTTGAATAATATAGGAGCAAATCCGCAGATTTGGTTTAAGAGAAATAGCTCAAGCGCAGTAGTAAAAGAGCTTAATTTTAAAAAGCTAATGTTAGTTCACAATACGTTTTCTAAAAAAGCAGATTTTGACGAAAATTATTATTGTGTATGCCCTAAGGCAAACTTATATATTGAAAAAANACTTCCAAACTTCTCTATTTTTAATCCTAAAAAATTGTGTGTAGGAACAGATAGTTTAGCATCTAACAATAAACTATGTATATTGGAAGAAATATTAGAAATTCAAAAAAACACGGATTATGATATAAATTCAATATTAAAGATAGCATCTAAAAATGGTGCTGAAGCCTTGGGTTTTGCAGAACTAGGGACTTTTTCTAAAGGAAAAAAGCCTGGTGTAAATTTAGTGCAATACAAAAACAATAAGTTACAAAATCATATTAAAGTATTAGCATAAAATAGTTGCTATTTTTAGATCAATCGNNGTTGTTATTTTAATGTTTTTTTCTTCCCCTTCNANNGTAATAATTTCACCACCAAAATTTTCAAAGACAGAAGCATCGTCCGTAAACTTTTTATTGTATTNTTGATTATAAGCTTTTTTTATTTCAGAGNCTTTAAAACACTGTGGNGTTTGAACATTAAACAAATATTCTCTACTTAAATTTTCAGANTTTTTATTACAGACTTTTCTTATNGATTCCTTTACCGGTAGAACTGGTATTACTCCATTGTTTTTTTTTACGGCTTTAACAAGTNGAGTTAAAGTTTTCATTGAGATAAAGGGNCGAACACCATCATGAATAGCAACAATATCATTTTCTTTTGAGCGTAATTTTTGAAGACCATTTTTTACAGAATGNTATCTAGTATTTCCCCCTTCCACNATATCATGTTTAANATTAAAGTTATATTTTTNACATAANTTATACCAGTACTGAAATTGATTTTTTGGGAGGACTAATGTAATACTCTCAAAATCTTTAAACTTTTGTAAAGTGTGCATAAGAATAGGAATACCATTTAACAACATAAATTGCTTAGGAATATTTGAGCCCATTCTTTGCCCTTTACCACCAGCTAAAATTAGAGCAAGCTTACGCATTATAAAATTAACATTGCATCCCCATACGTGTGAAAGTTATATTTGTTTTTTACAGCTTCTTTATATGCTTTCTGTAGCAAATCTAGACCGGCAAAAGCGGCAACTTGCATCATTAGTGAAGATTTTGGTAAATGAAAATTTGTCAACATGCAATTAGCAATTTGAAAATTATATGGTGGGAAAAGAAAAATATTAGTCCATCCTTCGTAAGGGATACTTTCTTGCTTTGTAGAAACAGAGGTTTCAAGTGTTCTCATTACAGTAGTACCTACACCACATATTTTTTTTCGATTTTTTTTAGCATTATTTATTATATCTGATGCTTTTTTAGGAATTTTAATTTCTTCGGACTCCATCCTGTGTTTTGACAAATCTTCAACTAAGATTTCACTAAAAGTTCCAAGACCAACATGTAGTGTAGTTTCAGCAAAATTAACTCCTTTGAGTTCCATTTGCTTCATAATAATCTTACTAAAATGCATTCCTGCGGTAGGCGCTGAAATTGCTCCTTCATGTTTTGCATAAATTGTTTGAAAACGTTCTTCATCTTGTGGTGTAGGTTTTCTTCCTAGGTGTTTTGGAAGAGGAGTTTCACCAAGTTCTGTTAATGTTGATTTAAATTCTTCATGAGTTCCATCAAACAAAAACCTTAAAGTTCTTCCTCTTGAAGTAGTGTTATCAATAACTTCTGCAATTAGTTCGTCATTTTCTCCAAAAAATAATTTATTTCCAATTCGAATTTTTCGAGCAGGNTCTACTAAAACGTCCCATAATCTATTTTTTTTGTTTANNTCTCNTAATAGGAACACTTCTATTTTTGCACCNGTTTTCTCTTTATTAGCATATAGTCTAGCAGGAAACACCTTAGTGTTATTAATCGCAATTACATCTCCATCGTCAAAATATGAAACGAAGTCAGTCATTTTTTTATGCTCTATTTTTCCNGANATTCTGTCTACTACCATTAANTTTGCATCTTCTCTATTTTCTGCAGGTTTTTTTGCAATTCGATTTTGAGGTAAATTAAAATCAAACATTGATAATTTATATTTCATACAATTTGTTTTAAATTTATGGCGTGCAAATATAATACATGCTTTTGCCTAAGTCAAGTAAATTTATAGCTTTAAATCATTTTCAAAAGCCTCTATTGTCAATGCGTTTCTGACTGAGTAGTCACCAATTTTTTCTCTATTTAACTTTGAAAGATAGCCTCCTGATTTTAATTTAGCACCAAAATCATTAGCGATAGACCTAATATATGTTCCTTTACTACACTCGATAGTAAAATGTATTTTGGGCATTGAGATAGAATTAATCTTAAATTTTTGAATATATATTTCTCTTTTTTTCAGCTCGATTTTTTCTCCTCTTCTCGCTTTTTTATACAATCGCTCACCATTTCTTTTTAATGCAGAAAACATAGGAGGGGTTTGGAGAGAAAAGCCTAAAAAATTTAATGCAACATTTTGTATTAGTTTTTCAGAAATATGTTTTGTTGCATAAACATTATTAATTTGTGTTTCTGCATCAAAAGAAGGAGTTGTTGCNCCTAATGTAATTTCTCCAGAATATGTTTTTTGCCTATCTTGAATTTCTTCAACTAATTTTGTGGCCTTTCCTGTACAGAGAATTAATAATCCAGTTGCTAGGGGGTCAAGAGTTCCAGCATGACCAACTTTAATTTTTTTTAAATTATATTTTTTTTTTAATAAATATCGTATTTTCTTAACTGTCTGAAAAGAGCTCCATCCAAAAGGTTTATCAATTAATATAATTTCACCATTTAAATATTTATTTTTTTTTTCAAGATTACTCATNTTATGTAAAAGACAAAATCANTATGCTTAACCCAACTATTGCACAATATCCACCAAAATATTTTAAATTACTTTTTTTTACTATTAAAATCATCCATTTACAAGCAATTACACCAGTAATAAAAGCAAAAATAAACCCAATTAAAAGAGAGATAAATGAAGTGTCAGAGTAACTAATTTGTCCAGAAAAAATATCAAGCAACATTTTTCCACAGATTAAAGGGACAACCATTAAGAAAGAAAACCTTGCAGAAACCTCTTTATCTATTCCAAGCAAGACAGCTATTGAGATCGTAGCTCCAGAGCGTGAAATTCCTGGAAGTATTGCTATAGCTTGAGCTACACCAATTAAAAGAGCGTGTTTTTTATTTAATTTTTTATTTGTCGACTTTTGCTTATCAGAGACCCAAAGTAAAAGAGCTGTAATTATTAACATAGCACCCACAAAGACCAAATCCCCGCCAAAAAAAGATTCTATTTCTTGCTCAAAAGCAAAGCCAATTATTACGGCTGGTATCATTGAAATAATAATTTTCCATGAAAATTTAAGAGAAGAGTTTTGTTTAAACTCAAAGAGTCCATTAAATAAGTCATAAATATCTTTTTTAAACACAAAAATTGTTGCAAGAGCTGTTGCAAAGTGAAGTACAACAGTCATTAGAAGGCTTTTTTCTCCTACTTTATCTTCTCCTAAAATTTGTTTAGCAATTTCTAAATGCCCACTACTGCTTACAGGTAAAAACTCAGTTAATCCTTGAATAATTCCAAGGATAATAGCATTAATAATTTCCATTTAATAGGTTGTTAATTTTAAGACTTATCTCTATACATTATTGCAAAAACCTCTAAAATAAAGCCACTAGCAATTAGAATTGGAGCAATAGTTAGTCTTTGCAGATTGAATATTTCATAAGAAAATTTTTGAGGATCATCTGAACCTCCTCCAATCATCAGCGCAAGTCCAGCTAGAATTAATATAAAACCTGCAATTATCATTATGTAATTCTTTTTTTTGAAAGCAAAATCCATTTTTGTAAGTGTTAATTATATAAATCGTTTTCTTTTAGGTTAAGATATTTTTTGACAGCAAAATAAGTGGAAAGCCAACTTATTAGCAAGCCAAATATAAAAATAAGAATAAAAACAAACGCAATTATTTGTAAATCATTAATATTTAAAATTTTTGCTGTTTCACTTTGTATTAGGTGTATTGACCCTATCAGCATAAATATTGCAAAGATAGCCCCATACATGCCCTGATACATACTGTTTGCCAAAAAAGGTTTTTGTATAAAAGAGTTTTTAGCACCTACTAAACTCATAGTCCTTACTAAAAACCTTTTAGAATATATTGATAGTCTTATAGTATTGTTTATTAAAACAAACGATAAGATAAATAAAAGTCCACTNAAANTCAGAAGAAAAACNGAAATTCTATTAGCATTACTATTTATTTTNTCAACTATATTTTCTTGATAATATACATCATGAACAATGTCATTTTTTCTTAATTCAGCATCTATTAGTCTAAGGCTATCACTATTTGCATACTGAGCATTTAATTTTACATCTATAGAGGCAAGTAAAGGACTATATCCTAAAAAATCTACAAAATCTTCACCAAGCTCTTTTTCTAGTTCTTTTGTTGCTTCTTCTTTACTTATAAAAACGGTTTGTTTTACAAAGTTTGAAGCATCTAATAATTTTTGAATTTCTAAAGTTTCTATCTCACTACTTTTATCTTGAAGCATTATAGTAAACCCAATATTCTCTTTTACATAATTTGAAAGTTTTTGAGCATTTATTAGTACTAAAGCTAGCATCCCAATAAAAAAGAGAACTAAAGAAAGACTTATAACAACTGACGCTGAAGATGTTAGTATACTAGTAAACAAAGATTTGGTTTTATCTTTTTTCATATCTAGATGCTAAAATATAAAAATACAATTTATTTACTTGATGTTATTCATTAACTTTGCCGTGAAGATATATTTTATGACGTATAAATTTAAAGAGATTGAAAAAAAATGGCAAATGTTTTGGGAACAAAACAAAACATATGAAGTCTTTGAAGATAAAAATAAATCTAAGTATTATATTTTAGATATGTTNCCTTACCCTTCAGGTGCAGGATTACATGTTGGACATCCATTGGGCTATATTGCATCTGATATTTTTGCTAGNTATAAAAGATTAAAAGGGTTTAATGTTTTACATCCTATGGGTTATGATTCGTTTGGANTACCTACAGAACAATATGCAATTGAAACTGGCATACATCCTGCTATTGCCACAAAAGCTAACGTGAAAAGATACAGAGAGCAACTAGATAGAATGGGGTTTTCTTTTGATTGGAGTAGAGAGGTTCTAACTTCAGATCCAAGCTACTATAAGTGGACACAGTGGATATTTAAACAACTTTTCAACTCTTATTATTGTAATAAATATAACAAAGCGCGTCCCATTTCTGAACTAATAAATAAGTTTGAAAAAAATGGAAACTATGAAGTAAAATCACCATGTGATGATGACACTCCATTATTTTCTGCACAAGATTGGGTTAGTTGGGATGAAAATAAAAAACAAAATATTTTACTAAAATATAGACTAGCTTACCTTTCNGATACNTTAGTAAATTGGTGTTCAAAACTTGGTACAGTTTTAGCAAATGATGAGGTGAAGGACGGTGTTTCTGAAAGAGGAGGGCATCCCGTTGAACAAAAATTAATGAAACAGTGGTCGTTACGTATTACAGCATATGCGGACAGATTATTGCAAGGATTAGATAAAATTTCATGGAGTGATTCAATTAAAGAAATTCAAAGGAATTGGATAGGAAAATCACAAGGGGTTTTATTAAATTTTAGAACTCAGAACAATGATAAAATAGAGGTTTTCACTACTCGTCCTGANACTGTTTTCGGAGTTAACTTTTTAGTGCTTGCCCCTGAACATGATTTGGTTGAAAAAATCACCACTGCAGAATATAAAACAAAAGTAAACGATTATATCGATCAAGTAAGNNTAAAATCAGAAAGAGATAGACAGACAAACAAGATTATGAGTGGCGTTTTTACAGGAGCATATGCCATTCATCCATTTACTGGAGAAAAGGTTGAAATATGGATTGCAGATTATGTGCTTGCTAATTATGGAACTGGTGCTGTCATGGCAGTTCCCTGTGGAGACCAAAGGGATTGGGATTTTGCTAAGGCTTTTGATATTGATATTNTTAATATTTTNAAAGATNTTAATATTAGTAATTCTGCATTTGAAGAAAAANATGTTACCATTACAAATTCAGATTTTTTAAATAATTTAAGTTCGGAGGANGCGATAGAAGTTGCAATTGAAAGAATAGAAANGCTTGGTTATGGAAAAAGAAAAACAAATTATAGATTAAGAGATGCCGTTTTTTCAAGGCAAAGATATTGGGGAGAACCTTTTCCGATTTATTATAAGGGAGAAACAGCGTATTTAATCAGTGAAGATAATCATGTAGAGCTCCCAAAAGTAGATAAGTATTTGCCTACTTCTTCCGGTGAGCCTCCACTAGCAAGGTCTAAAAAAGANGATTGGAATATTTACGAGGGAGATAGAATGGAAACAAATGTNATGCCAGGATGGGCAGGNAGCTCATGGTATTTTATTAGATACATGGATCCTGAAAANACTAAAGAGTTTTGCTCAAGAGAAAAATCAAATTATTGGAATCAAGTGGATTTGTATATTGGAGGAGCTGAGCATGCTGTTGGACATTTGCTATATTCTCGTTTTTGGGTAAAGTTTTTATTTGATAAAAACCTTATTTCTTTTGATGAGCCATTTAAGAAGTTGATAAACCAAGGGATGATTTTAGGTCGATCTAATTTTGTTTATAGAATTAAAAACACTAATAAGTTTGTTACTTATGAAAAAAGAAAAGAGTATAACGTTTTAAAAATACATGTTGATATTAATATTGTAGATAATGACATTTTAAATATTGAGAAGTTTAAGTCTTGGAGAAACGAATTTAANCATGCAGAATTTATTTTAAATGAAAAAGGAAATTACACATGCGGTTTTGAAACAGAAAAAATGTCTAAATCAAAACATAATGTNCAAACACCAGATGCATTAATTGAAANNTATGGTGCAGATACGTTAAGACTTTACGAGATGTTTTTGGGACCGCTAGAGCAGTATAAACCATGGGATGTTAGAGGTATTAACGGGGTACATAGTTTTCTTAAAAAGTTTTGGAGACTAGTACATGATGATCAAGGCAACTTTTTCGTAGTAGACGAAAAACCATGTGAAAAAAACTATAAAACACTACATAAAACAATAAAGAAAGTAGAAGAAGAGTTGGAAAGAAACTCATTTAATACGGTAGTTAGCACTTTAATGATATGTGTCAATGAACTAATTGACCAAA
>PBQB01000052.1 GCA_002724895.1 Flavobacteriales bacterium | reverse complement strand
CTATCATTGTATATCAGAGATGAATCATAATTTTTTAAAATTAAACTATTAATTTTTTTTGTTTTAACATTTTTATTTGGAAAAGAAAATTTTTTGTATTTTTCAATAGATTTAGTGATACATACTATATAAATCCTTTCTCTATTTTGTGGAATTTCTGTTAATTCTTTTGTATTTATTATTTTTTCATGTATTGAGTATTCCCGTAGTTTTAAACATTCAATTATTGTTTTAAATGTGTTCCCTGAGTTGTGATTTTTCAAATTCTTCACATTTTCTAAAAAAACAACTGAGGGTTTAAGAAAATCGATACATTCTAGAATCCTAAAAAAATGTTTGCCTCTCTTTTCTTTAAAACCTTTTCTTAATCCAGCAACTGAAAATGTTTGACATGGAAATCCTGCAGTTAATACATCTACCTTACTTAACTTACTAAAATCTATATCCCAAATATCTTTTTCAATTAATCTATGTTTGAAATTTTTTCTAAATGTAATACAGGCATTTTTATCCCATTCATTACTCCAAGAAATAGAAAATCCCTCTTTTTGGAATCCAAGATCAATACCACCAACTCCTGAATATAAACTACCAACTGTAATCATAATTTTACTAGTTCAAATATCCCACACCCCCAATTACAATTAAAATTCTCTTTAATGTTTTTTTCTTCTAGCTTAACGTTTTGAAAAAAATCTCCGTTATCATCTACATAAGAAAAATTTAACAATTTGTAATCTTTTTTGAATAAATTGAGAAGATAATGCATAGCAAAAACTCTATGAGCATTAAATTCTATTCTTTGTTTTCCTATAGGGGCTGAAAAGTGTAAGGTCCCATTTTTTTTTAACATTTTAGTAATATTAGAAATTGCTTTTATATGTCCATAGTAATCAATAGGATCACCATATCTTCCTAATCCAAAATGTTCAATTGCATGCAATGATGAAATAGAATCACAATATTCAATAAAACTATCATCAAGTTGCATAAAATCTTTTTGATGAAACTTAATTTCCTTGACTTGACTTGAAATTTTTCTTATATCAAAAACTTCAATTTCTCTAAACGAAGCAACATGAGCTACAAAACCATCTATTCTAGAGCCTATGTCAACATGTTTTTTTGGTTGTGAATTAAAAATCTTTTGTGCAACAAATAAGTCTTGAAAGAAATAATGGCCTTTAATAGTTCCTGCCTCAGAGCTCCTGTCATTTAACATTGGGTATTTTTTTCCAAATACAAATGTTGAATCCTTACCCTTTTGATTTTTAAGCTTGCGCAGATCATTAAAATAAAAAAAAAGACCAGTTAGATTATTATATAATTTAAATGGATAAAACCCAAGAAAATTAATTATAGAATTTATTTTGTTAATTAATTTCATGGCTTTTTTTGGCGGTGTTAATAAAATCATCTTTTGAGCATATTATTTTATAATATACTTCTTCACTCCAAATATTTCTTCCAATATTTGCTTTTAAAATATTTTTCAGTATTTCTACCTCTTTATCTTTTGGATTAAGTTGAAATTCATAATTTTTTTCTTCTAAAAAAATCAAAAATGATTTAAGGAATTGATCTTCATTAATAGAGTTAATGAACTTATCTTCAGATAAATTTTGATTAGTTTTTTTTAATAATAAGCTATAATTTAGTGTAAATTCATTGATCCAACCTTTTGAAATAATTAAATTGATTTCAGAATAATTTAACGTTGAATCTGTTTTGACTTCAATGTCTGGCAAAATCCCACCCTCTTCAAGTATTTTATGTACTTTTTTTGTTTTAGAAATTATATTATCATTAATACTATCTTTTTTATAAGATTTTTGAATACATCTTCCGGAGGGAGTAAAGTATCTTTGTGTTGTTAATCTAACAACAGATCCATCGCTAAGACTAATTTGTTCTTGAACTAATCCTTTGCCGAATGAACGTTTTCCAATAATTAAACCCCTATTATTATCTTGAATTGCACCCGAAACAATTTCAGATGCAGATGCTGATCCTTCATCAATTAAAATAACCAAAGGAGTATTTTCTAATATACCACCATTGGTTGAATAAAACTCATTCTTTGTTCTATTTCTTCCTTCAGTGTAGACAATTAAATTATCCTTTTTAAGAATTTCATCAGTAATTTTTATGGCCATTTCTAGGTAGCCTCCAGGGTTGCCTCTTAAATCTAAGATTAATTGGTTCATGCCTAATTTTAGTAACTTTTCAGATCCAGATATAAACTCATTGTATGTAGTTGCTGAGAATCTATTAATTTTAATGTATCCAATATCTTTATTTAACATTATAGAACAGTCTACGCTGTATAAAGGAATATCATCTCTTATGATCGAAAAACTAATTAAATCCAAACTACCTCTTCTGTAAATTTTTATATTTACAACACTTTTTGCTTTACCTCTTAACTTGTTTATTACATCTTCATTTTTTATATCTATTCCAGCAATTGTTTCTCCATTAACCTCCACAATTCTATCTCCTGAAACAATACCAAGTTTTTCAGAAGGACCTCCAGAAATAGCAGCAATGACAACCACACTATCTTGTATTATATTGAATTGAATACCAATGCCACTAAAACTACCCTGCATATCTTCATTAACTGTTTGCATGTTTTCTTTAGAAATATAAGTTGAATGTGGATCGAGTTCATTTAAAATAGAATTGATTATTTTTTCATTTAACTTTTGATCATTTACACTATCTACATAGTGTGATTTAATTAATTCAATGACAGTATTAACATTTTTAAAGTTTTGTTTTTTATTGTTATCATTTGAAAGTAGACCAGAGTTAAATGGATCAATTACTATTAATAATATTATTGTTAAAATAAAAATTAAGATTTTTGAAACATTATTTTGCATAGTACCTATATTTCTATTTGTTCAATTTTAACACCAGCTTCTTTTAAAAAGTTAATTCCAGCCATATCCTTATATTTGTTGATGTAGACTAACCTTTTTATACCTGCTTGATGAATTAATTTACTACATTCTTTACAAGGAGACATCGTTAAATAAAGTGTAGCCCCAGAACAGTTATGATTAGAACTTGCTGTTTTTAATATTGCATTAGCTTCAGCATGTAAAACGTACCAATGTGTATTTCCATTTTTATCTTCACATGAATTATCAAAACCTGAAGGAGTTCCATTATATCCGTCCGAAATAATCATTTTATTTTTAACTATTATAGCACCTACCTGTTTTCTCATGCAATGAGATAATTTTGACCATTCAATTGCCATTTTTAGATAAGCAATATCATATTTTTTTTGTTTTTCATTATTCATTTTAAAATAGACGTTAAAATTTTAGATGATTTATTTTTGTGCCCAGAGCCGGGATCGAACCGGCACGAGTTTCCTCATTGGTGTTTGAGACCAACGCGTCTACCAATTCCGCCATCTGGGCTTAATTTTGCCACAAAAATAATATGTTTAAAGTTAAAATACTTCATCTATTTAACTAAAAATGAAAACTATAGTATTTTTTAAGGTTAAAGTGTATATTTGCAACCCTTTTTTATTTAAAAAATGAATAGTCAAGTTAAATTTTTTTCGGGTAGGTACTCAACTCCAATTGCTAAGGAAATAGTCTCTTCTTTTGGTGTTAAACTAAATTCTTCATCAGTTGTAAATTTTTCTGATGGAGAGTTCGAGCCTTCTTTTGATGAGACTGTGAGAGGGGCACACGTATTTTTGATTCAATCAACACCTCCACCTTCAGACAACTTAATGGAACTTTTGTTAATGATTGACGCAGCAAAAAGAGCGTCTGCCTATAAGATTATTGCTGTGATTCCATACTTTGGTTATGCTAGACAAGATAAGAAAGGAAAACCAAGAGTGCCAATAGGTGCAAAGTTAACAGCAAATTTATTAACAGCAGCCGGTGTTGATAGAGTAATGACTATGGACTTACATGCTGATCAAATCCAAGGTTTTTTTGAGGTTCCTGTTGATCATTTATATGCTTCAACATTATTTATACCATATATTAATTCTTTAAAGTTATCAAATTTGGTAGTAGCATCTCCTGATATGGGAGGTTCTAGAAGAGCAAACAGCTATGCAAAATTTTTAAATTCTGAAGTTGTAATTTGCTATAAGCATAGAGAAAAAGCTAATAAGATTAGTAAAATGTTTATTATTGGAGATGTAAAAGGAAAAGATGTAGTATTAGTGGATGATATGGTCGATACTGCAGGAACATTAACAAAGGCTGCAGACTTAATGTTAGAACATGGAGCTAATAGTGTTCGAGCCTGTTGTACTCATGGTGTATTATCAAAAAATGCATATGATAATATAGAAAAATCTAAATTACAAGAATTAGTTATTACAAACACTATTCATAAAGAACATAAAAGTAGTAAAATTAAAGTACTTTCTGTTGCAGATCTGTTTTCCAATACAATTTCTTCAGTTTTGGAAAATAAATCAATTAGCAACAATTTTATTTGTTAAAATTTTAAAATAATTTAATATGAAGACACTAGCAATTAACGTTAAAGAGAGAGAAAAAGTAGGAAAATCTAATACACGAGCGTTAAGAAATCAGGGTAATGTACCGTGTGTACTTTACGGGGGAGAAAAGCAAGTGACTTTCTATGCTCATGAAAATGATTTTAGAAAACTTGTATATACTCCAGATGTATTTGTTGTTGAACTAAATATTGATGGAAACAAGTTCCGTGCTATTATGCAAGATATACAGTTTCATCCCGTAAGTGAAAAAATATTGCACATTGATTTTTTACAAGTTTTTGATGACAAGCCTGTCACTGTCTCCATCCCTGTAATTCTTGAAGGAATTGCTGAGGGGGTAAGAAATGGAGGGAACTTAATGTTTAGAAGAAATAAAATTATAACTAAAGGATTGGTAGCTAATCTTCCTGATGCAATTAAGATTAATATTGAACATTTGAAAATAGGTATGTTTACTTATATAAAAGATCTTGATATTGAAGGATGTGAATTTTTAGCGCCTGGTAATTCAGTAGTAGTGGGAGTTAAAACTGCTCGAACTGCAATTGAAGAAACTGTTGAAGAAGATGATGAAGCGACAGAAGGAGCAGAAGGAGCAGAAGGAGCATCAGAAGAGCAAAAAGCTTCTGAAGATAAGTCAAAAGATACCGCAGATTCTAAAGAATAATGAAATTTCTTGTAGTTGGTTTAGGAAATCCTGGAGAGGAATATTCTGGAACTAGACATAATATAGGTTTTTCTATCTTAGATAATTTTGCTTTGTGTTTTAATGTCTCTTTTAAAATATGTAGATATGGTGAAATTGCTGAATTAAAACATAAAGGTAGAAAATTATATCTTTTAAAACCAAGTACTTTTATGAATCTTAGTGGTAAAGCTGTTAATTATTGGATTAATGAATTGAAATTAAAATTGGAGAATATCCTTATTGTAAATGATGATATATCTATTCCATTTGGTGTACTAAGAATGAGAAAAAAAGGTTCAGACGGGGGGCATAACGGATTGAAAGACATCAACAATGTATTACAAACTCAACAATATCCTCGACTTCGTTTTGGAATAGGAAACAACTATAGTATTGGAAAGCAATCAGAATTTGTGTTAGGTAAGTTCAATGATGATGAAAAACAAGCTTTGGAGGAAAGAGTAAATATGGCTATTAAAATGATTCAATCATTTACAACAATTGGGATTAATTTTACAATGACACAATATAATGGTAAATAAAATAATGATCTCTAATAAATAATAATTATTTAAATTAAGTAAATTTGCAAATACAAGGTATCGTGGCCGAGTGGCTAGGCAGTGGTCTGCAACACCATCTACAGCGGTTCGAATCCGCTCGATACCTCTCCAATAATGCTCGAATATAATTACGAGCATTATTTGTTTATATTTGCTACACATAAGAATTAACTATATGTCCATTTGTAAAAAAGCAATTATATTTTTTTTGATGCTTACCCATATGATAGCTATCGGTCAGTGCGACTATAACGTTGATAATTTGTCTCATGTAAATTGTCATGGAGATAATACAGGATCCATTGATATATCTATCTTTAATTTAAATTCTTTTTTTTGGTGGGAAGGACCTAATGGTTTTGTTAGCTATTCGCAAAACCTACAAAATTTAATAGCAGGAAAGTATAGGCTGACAATTATTGAAAATATTGTACCTGGCGATACAACAACAACAACCGTTTGTAAAGTAGTTGATTCAATCACCATATTACAAACACTTCCCATAACAGCAAGTTTTGAGTTATCCAATATGTGTAGTTTAGATGATTCGGTTGATGTTAAAACTAAGATAATAGGTGGAACACCTCCTTATTTAACAATATGGAGTACAGGAGACACTTCTCGAAATACAACTAATTTAGCTCCAAATCCTACATTGCCTTATGTTTTAACAATTTCAGATGCAAATTTTTGTTCGAATGATCAATATTTAGTAGTCCCGTTTGTTTTAAGTATGAATACATTTATGTCATCAGTTGGAGAAATATGTAAAGATGATTACAGTGGGTCAGCAAGAGTTTTTGTTACTAATGGAACACCACCATTTAAATTTGTTTGGGATATAATGCCCATGACGATTTTTTCAGATGATTCATCATCAGAGATAGAAAATTTAAATCCTGGTCAATATATTGTTGAAGTTACTGATGATTTGGGTTGTATTATTTATGACACAGTTGAAGTACTATCTAATCCAAAGGAATGTATAACTATATATAAAGCATTTTCACCAAATGATGATGAGGTTAATGAATTTTGGCAAATAGAAAATATCCATTTATATCCAAAAGCACTTATTATGGTGTTTGATAGAAACGGTAGAGAAGTGTTCAGAAGAAGAAATTATCAGAATTCAGAAGATATTGCTTTCAGTGGAAAGGATAAAGATTCTAGAGTCTTACCTTCAGGGACATATTATTATGTTATTAATTTGGAAAATGGAGATCAAGTATTAAAAGGAACTGTAACAATTTTAAGATAATGAAGAAAATAATTGTTATATTAATTTTGTTTTATGCTAACAATATTTTAGCTCAACAAGACCCACTATTTTCTCAGTATTATAGCAATGACTTAATGATTAATCCAGCAGTTTCTGGAAGTAAAAGTTATAATGAATTTAATATTTTCACTAGACAACAATGGCTTGGATTTGAGGGGGCTCCTTTAACAACAAGCATATCATATCATGGAGCATTAAATAATAGGTCAGCCTTGGGTGGTTCATTAATTTATGAAAATTTATATCCATCAATGTCTGGACTGTTACAACTAAATTATGCTTATCATATACCATTAGATTATGGTAATATTAATCTCTCTTTTGGAATAGGTGCGAAATTAAGGTATTATAGTTTAGACTTTAATTCTAAGGATTTGCCTCCTGTTCAAGATAATGCACTTTCTGGTGACGTTTATAATAAATTTTTAGGTGATGCAGCATCGGGTGTCTATTTATATGGAAGAGATTTTAGGATAGGATTTTCTTCAACTAATCTTTTAAAAACATCTTTTAAAGATCCTGTTGCAGGAAGTCCATATGATAATAAACAAGTTAGAAATTATTTTGGTTTAGCATCATATAAATTTAATATAATTAACAAGGATTGGCATTTAGAACCGTCAATATTAATGAGAAAAACTGAAAGTTTCTCTAGTGTATATGATCTCTCAAGTCGAATTATATATTTAAATAATTCTTGGACAGGTATTTCTTACAGGACGGATCAAACAGTAGTTGTAGCTTTTGGTTTTGGCTCAGACAGCTTCCAAGTTTCATATTCTTATGATCATACACTCTCTGGAGAAATTCAAAAACATTCTTTTGGAACTCATGAAATAGGCATTTCATTTTATATTAAAACATTAGCTACACAAAGACATATTAGTTTTTGGGATTAATTATATATCGTGAAACGTATTGAACATATTGGAATTGCTGTTAGAGATATAGAATCTTCTAATAAATTATTTGCAAAGATATTAGGAACCAAAAGCTACAAGTCAGAAGTTGTAGATGCACAAGGAGTAGTAACATCATTTTTTAAAATTGGAGAATCAAAAATAGAGTTAATTGCCTCTTTAAATAAAGAAAGTGTAATTTCAAAATACTTGGAAAAAAACAAAGAAGGTATGCATCACATTGCATTTTATGTAGATGATGTAAATGCAGAAATCAAGAGACTTAAAAAAGAGGGGATAAGGGTTATAAATGAGACTTTATCAAGAGGAGCAGATAACAAGATGATTTGTTTTTTGCATCCTAAAGATACTAATGGTGTTTTAATCGAGCTTTGTCAAGAAGCAGAGTAACTATATTTTCAGTTTTTTTAAGTAAGTGACAATTTATTTTTAACTCTCTGGCACTTTTTATATGCTGAGAAGAATCATCAATAAATAAAACTTCTTCAGGCTTCAAATCATTTTCTTTTAAAATGACTTGAAAAGCTTTTTTGTTGGGCTTTCTCAATCCTATCTCGTGAGACAGATATATCTTATCAAACAAGGAAATAAAGTACGCCCATTTTTTTTTACCCATATCCTTTTTAATTCTATTGATATGTATAGAATTAGTATTGCTTAATAAATAAATTGTATAGTTTTCTTTTAAAGAATGAATAAAATCTAATCTCTCTTTTGGCATATCTAATAACATACTATTCCAGGCATCTTTTATTTCTTGTAAATTAGAGTTATTAGATTTTTTTTGTAACTCTTTTAAAAATTGGGTATTACATATTGTTCCGATTTCTAATTTGTCAAAAATTTTAGTTTGTTTTTTTTTTGAATAAAATTCATTTTTTTCATCTATGCCAAGTTTGGCAAATGCTTTTTGAGTTAAAGTATAATCTATGTTAATTATGACTCCTCCTAAATCAAATATAATAGCTTTGTATTTTTTCATTTTACAAATTTGCTAATTATTAAACAAATTTGATATGTTTGCACATCCTAATTAAGGACGGGCCTATAGCTCAGCTGGTTAGAGCACTTGACTCATAATCAAGGGGTCGTTGGTTCAAGCCCAACTAGGCCCACAAATAAAAAGCCCACTCATTTGAGTGGGCTTTTTATTATTTCTAATTTATTTTATCTCTTAATTTTATTCTAGGGGATAAACTCTTTGAACTGGCCATGAATCTTCATACCCTTCTTTCCAATCTTTATTCTCTATCTCTTTTTCTGTAGACAGACAGTCAGTTAATTCTTTTCTAATTAATTCTTCATCCATTTCTTGTCCTATAAATACCAATTCATTTTTTCTGTCTCCATAAAATTTATCCCAATTAGATTCTATATGNTTCTGATTGTCAACAAAAGCTACATATTGTATTCTCTTTTCATATGGCATNCTTGACCACCATACTCCAGCACTATCAGCTTTTAAAGAACCACCTGCCTGACTCCATGAAATTGCTTGNCCAGGTCTAGANGCTAACCAAAATAAACCTTTACTTCTAATAATAGTTGNTGGAAATTTACTTTGAATATAATCCCAAAATCTTTGAGGGTCGAAAGGTTTATTACTTCTAAANACAAATGAACTNATTCCATATTCATCTGTCTCTGGNGTATGTTCAGCNTTATTTAATTCTTCNATCCATCCTGCACTTTGTTCAGCTTCTTCAAAATTAAACAATCCTGTATTTAAAATGTCTTTGGGGTCTATTTTGCAAAAACTAGATTCGATAATTCTTGCCGCAGGGTTTAATTTTTTTATTGCAGAACGTAAAACCCCTATATCATCTTTTTTTACTAAATCTACTTTATTTAAAACAATAACATTCGCAAACTCAATCTGATCAGTAAGTAAATTTACTATTGTTCTAAAATCGTCTTCGATATCAGTTAATTTTCTGTCAACTAATTTATCCGCACTTCCAAAATCATTAAAAAAATTAAATGCGTCAACTACTGTTACCATTGTATCTACATAGCTAAAACGAGATAAATCAATACCATTCTCTTCATCAACAAAAGAAAAAGTTTGAGCAACTGGTACAGGTTCACTAATACCTGTACTTTCAATAAGTAAATAATCAAATCTATTCTCTTTTGCTAATCTTTCAACTTCAATCATTAGATCTTCTCTTAAAGTACAACAAATACATCCATTACTCATTTCAACTAATTTTTCCTCTGTCCTAGAAAGTGTATTTTCACTTTTAACTAATTCTGCATCAACATTAACCTCACTCATGTCATTTACAATGACAGCAACTTTCAAATTTTCCTTATTATGTAAAATATGATTAAGTAGGGTTGTTTTACCAGCTCCTAAAAATCCGCTTAGTACTGTTACAGGTAATTTATTTTTCATATTTTTTTTTCAAAGATAAATATAAAAACGCAAATAATTTGCATTTTTATATATTTGTAAAAATTATAATTTTAATTAAGAAAGCTATATGCAAAAAATAAAAAATACGTTAATATTGTTAATTTTATCAGTATCTATCTCTGCCCAAGATACCCTTCAACATTTTAGTTTAGATATTGTTACACCTGTAATAGAGTCATACACATCAAATCAAGGTTATTATACTGGACATAATAATTATGGAGATGAAGAATTTGCAGAGAAATATGATTTTAATGGAACAACAAATATACTTGGAGTCATAGCGGTTCATCAAGGAACCAGTGGGACCTCATCAATGAATGCGTCTTATAAAATTTATGATGTAGGTGTAAGTGGTTTGCCTGGAACTGAATTAGCTAGTAAAAGTATACCTTATAATGATATTCCTATAGATGGAAATCATAACACAGTTATGTTTACAAATCCAGTACCAGTCTCTGGAGATTTTTTTGTTTCATTTAATTTAGGAGACTATGTTCATAGTAATATAGGCACGCAAAGTATAGGAATAACGCATAGCCCAAATGGAACAAGACCAGCATCTGATTTTGGTATCTTTGGTCGAAATGTAATTCGTTGGCATAATCATAATGGTCCAGCTACATGGAAAGATTATAGAACAGAAAACACTCCTAATTATCAACCGGCAGTTTATTTTTCACTTTTCCCTATTGTAGAGTTAACCCCTTCATCTATTGTTGTGTTTGGTGATCAAAAAGGAAGTGTTGGTTCTGTTTACCCTAATCCTTCATCATCGGCGGAATTTATTATACCAATAACAAGTAGAAATGGAGGTGAGGTAAATATTACACTTTACGATTTGCAAGGAAAAATTGTTTCTAATAAACAAGTAAATCTAACTGCTGGAAAAACTAATCATACATTCTCTGAAAGTAAACTTACTCCAAGTACATATATACTCCTTGTTAAAACCCCTGAAGGTATTGTTGCACAACAAGTGGTAATAGATTAAATTTTGTATTCTTATTATATTACAAAAAATAAGATTACTATTTATTCATGAATAATTTATAATCAAAAAAGCCCACTCAGATGAGTGGGCTTTTTAATTTAATTGTTGCAATTAAATTTTAATCATGACAATGAGACTCATAATAATTACCAGTTACAGGATCCTGTGATGTACTGGTATAAGTACCTGGTGCTAATACAATACCTCCTTCTTCAGAAATCCAACCCGATCCAGCAGGAACAGTAACTGTCCAGTCACTCCCTTCCATAGTTGCTAATTCATCGCCACAGAAGTTAATTTCTTCACCATCTGCATCAAGAATATGCCATATATAGTGGTGCGGACCAGTTGATGTGTCTCCGGCAACATAATCTGGATTATCAAGTGCCAAATGACATTCATGACATGTATTGTCGTCATGAGCATGATCATCATCTTTAGAACACGAGCTAAAGAAGGCAATAGATGCTACAAGCATTAAGCTTAATAAA
>PBQB01000051.1 GCA_002724895.1 Flavobacteriales bacterium | reverse complement strand
TAACATTTCTTCCAGAAAATAATTTTATTTGGACTTCAGAAAAAGATGGCTATAACCATATATACATAAAAAACTTTGATGGCACTGAAATACAAGTAACAAAAGGTAAATGGGAAGTAACAAATTTTCATGGAATTAACTCAGACAATATGGATATTTATTTCACCTCTACTAAAGAAGGATCAATAAATAGAACATTATTTAAGAAAAATCTGATTACAGAAAAAACAGAAAAATTAAGTTCCAAAACTGGATTTAATGAAAGTTTCTTTAGCAATAATTTTAAGTACTATTTAAATAGTTATTCTAATTCAAATACAGCTCCATATTATTCAGTTAATAATAATAGTGGAGATATTATAAGGGTAATTGAGGATAATAAAGATTTTAATTCAAAAATGACTAAGTATAATTTATCTGAAAAGGAATTCTTTGAGATTGAATCTGAACAAAATAAATTAAATGCATGGATGATTAAACCTCCTGATTTTAATAAAAATAAAAAATACCCACTATTCATGTTTGTATATGGCGGTCCAGGATCACAAAAAGTAACTAATCAATTTGGATGGAATAATTATTTCTGGCACCAAATGCTTGCACAAAAAGGATATATTGTAGTTTGTATAGATAACAGGGGTACTGGTGGAAAAGGTAGTGAGTTTAAAAAAACTACATATAAGAAATTAGGAAAACTTGAAACCATTGATCAAATTAATGCGGCAAAATATCTAGGTAATTTAAACTACATAGATAAAAATAGAATTGGAATTCAAGGTTGGAGTTATGGAGGATACATTTCTTCATTATGTATTACAAAAGGAGCGGATATTTTTAAAATGGCAATAGCAATAGCACCAGTAACAAATTGGAGATTTTATGATAATATTTATACTGAAAGATATATGCAAAAACCATCAGAAAATAGAATTGGTTATGATGACAACTCTCCAATTAATCATGTAAAAAAAATAAAAGGAGATTTTTTAATAGTTCATGGAAGTGCAGATGATAATGTCCATCTTCAAAATACTATGGAAATGGTTTCTGCACTTGTTAAAGAAGATAAAGATTTTGATTTATTAATATATCCTGATAAAAACCATGGAATTTATGGCGGTAACACAAGATATCACTTATACAAAAAATTGACAAACTATATTTTAAGAAATTTATAAAATAAAATTTAGTATTTTCGAAGAATAAATTTTAAAACTAAAACAATGGGACAAATTATATTTTATATTGTCTTTACAATCGTAGCAGTATTAGCGTCAAAATGGTTTATCAAAAAAGACGGTCATCCTAAAGGTCTTTTTTACTTGTTTTTTGCAGAAATGTGGGAAAGATTTAGTTTTTATGGAATGAGAGCATTACTTGTTCTGTATATCATAAAAGACTATATGGAAAGTGTAGAAAATAATGAAGAAATTGCATATGGAATATATGCTGCTTACGGTGCTTTAGTTTATGCAACACCCCTTCTAGGTGGATTTCTTGCTGATCGTTTTATAGGATACAGAAAAGGTATTATGCTTGGAGGTATATTAATGGCTGTAGGACATTTTTTTATGGCATTTCCAACCGACTTTTTCTTTTATGGAGCCTTAGGGTTACTAATTGCAGGAAATGGTTTCTTTAAACCTAACATATCTTCTCTAGTTGGTGCTCTTTACAAAGAAGGAGATATGAAAAGAGATTCAGGATTCACAATATTTTATATGGGAATAAACCTAGGAGCTGCTGTAGCTCCACTATTATGCGGATATATTGGTGCTGAGTGGGGATGGCATTATGGTTTTGGTCTTGCAGGAATAGGAATGCTTGCTGGAGTTATTGTTTTTTGGGATGGAATTAAAAAAGGTGTTTTTGGAGATAAAGGTTTACAACCAACTCAATTTATTGATAAAAAATTATTTAATATAAATATTGATAAATTGATTTATATTTTTAGTTGTTTAATTGTACCAATTTTTGCATACCTAATAGTTCTAGAAGCCGATGGAAATAATTTTTTAGGAAACATCATTAATATTTTACTTTTAATTTCTGTAGGATATGCAGGATATTTAATGTTTGAGAATTATAAATCTGGTAAATATGCTGTTGCTAATAAAATTGGCGCGATATTAATATTAGCTGTTCTTTGTGCTGTCTTCTGGGCATGCTTTGAACAAGCNGGAAGTTCTATTGTAGTTTGGGCAGACAAATGTATAGATCTNGGATTNATGGTTGATGCTTCACAAACAAATGCTATAAATCCTGCTTATATTATATTTTTAGCATTTCCTTTCGCTTTATTATGGCAAAAACTTGATATATGGAAAAAAAATCCAAATACACCTAAGAAATTTGCTTTAGGAGTAGGATTTTTAGGGCTTGGATTTTTAGTTTTTGCATATAGTATTCATTTTATTAATGATGCTGGAAAGCTTCCTTTTTCAACTTTATGGATTGGATGGTTGTTAATTACTACTGGTGAACTATGTCTATCTCCAATTGGATTATCAAAAGTAACACAACTTAGTCCCAAAAAGTCAGTTGCCTTTTTTATGGGGTTATGGTTTTTATCTTCTACAGTAGCTCATTATATAGCTGGTGTTCTAGCTAAATTAACTACAGATAGTACCACTACCGAATCATCTGGATTATTGGGCAAGTTAAATAAAATTTTGTTTGATGGATTAGACTATACAACAAATGGTGTCGCTGAGGCTATGATATATAATGACTTATTTGCAAAGATAGGTTTTGTAACACTTGGTATTGCAATTTTAACATTTATTATTGCACCTTTGATAAAAAAATTAATGCATGATATTCACTAACTAAAAAAAAAAAAAAAAATGAAAAAAATATTAGCAATTATATTAATAGCATTATCGTTTAATGCTTTTTCACAAGAAAATAAACTAACATGGCATACTAATGTTGATAAAGCAATCAAATTATCTGTTAAGGAAAAGAAACCACTTTTTTTCTTTTTTACTGGTAGTGACTGGTGTGGTTGGTGTATTAGATTACAAAAAGAAGTGTTTTTTAAACCTGAATTTAAATCATGGGCGAGTAAAAACCTTATTTTGGTTGAACTTGACTTTCCAAAAAGAAAAAAATTAGAGCCTGAATTACAAAAACAAAATCAACAATTAGCTCAAATGTTTCAAGTAAGAGGATATCCAAGTGGCTGGTTTGTAATTCCTGAAATTTCTGAAGGAAAGACTAACTTTAACAGACTAGGCTCTCAAGGCTATGTTCGTGGTGGTGTTAATGCGTGGATTGAAGGTGCTAAAAACATCTTAAACAAAAAATAATGTTTAAGAGAAGATTAGGCTTTTTTGTATTTCTGTTTCCATTATTTTTATTTAGTCAAGGAAATATTAAAAATAATATTGATTGGATAACATTAAAAAAGGCAGAAAAATATTCTAATAAATATAATAAAAATATTTTAATTTATTTTTACAAACCTAATTGTGAGTATTGTGATAAAATGATGAAAAATACATTAACAAACAAAGAAATAATAAGTTTAGTTAATGGAAATTTTTTTCCAGTAAAAATAAATGGATATACAAAAGACACTATTAAATTCAATAGTAAAACTTATACTAATCAACAACCGATAGATCATGGTTATTCATTTAGACATGATCTATTTTTTGAACTAGGTAGAACAAAAAATAGTATTACTGCTCCAACTATAGTGATACTTAATAATAATTATGAAATTTTAAAACTTTTCCCAGGATTTCAGCCTAAAGAGCTTCTTTCAAGAAATATTAAAAAGATACTAAATTAAAAAAGGAGTTAAAAAAACTCCTTTATTGGGTGGATGATGGGATTCGAACCCACGACCCCCGGAACCACAATCCAGTGCTCTAACCAACTGAGCTACAACCACCATAAACTTTGACAAATATATAATATTAATACAAATTAAATTAATTAAAGTATATACATTTGCTATATATAATATGAAACAAAAAGAAGTAAAATATAAAATTGAGGGTATGTCTTGTGTAAACTGTGCATTAGGCATAGAAAAAGAATTAAAAAAGCATCAATTTATTAATTTCAATATTAATTTCACTACTTCTGAAGGAATCTTTAAAATTGAAAATGACTACGAAAAAAAGCAAGTACAAAAAATCATCAAAAACCTTGGATATAAAATTTTAGAAAAAAAAGAAAAAAAAACAATATCACTTGAAGAAAAGTATTTTATCTTTTCTGCTATATTTACCATACCACTCTTTTCACATATGTTTGTGGAAGAAAACAGTATTTTAAAAAATCCTTTATTACAATTTTTATTATGTGTACCAGTATACATAATAGGATTGGTTTATTTTGGTAAGAGTGCATTAAATTCCTTAAAAAATGGACTAGCAAATATGAATGTACTAATATTCATTGGTTCAACTGCTTCATTTATTTATAGTATTGTTGGATGGGTGATATACTATAACTCTGAGCAAATAAATAAATATTTATTTTTTGAAACTACCACCACAATAATTACACTAGTATTACTAGGAAATGTGTTAGAGAGAAGGTCTGTTAAAAAAACAACCAGTGCTATTAAAGATTTATCTAAAATTCAAAAAGGAATTGCTAAAATAGAATTAGGATCAAAAATTAAAGAGATTTCATACAATGAGATAAAAATTAATAATATCCTTATAATTAACAATGGAGATAAAATTCCAACTGATGGAAAAATTATCTCCGGAGAATGTTATGTAGATGAATCAATGATTACAGGAGAAAGTAATCCTACATTTAAAAAAATCAATGACAAAGTTATTGGTGGAACAATAGTAACAGATGGAAATATTAAAGTTAAAGCCAATAAGATAGGAGAAGACACTCTCCTTTCTCAAATAATTAAATTGGTTAAAGATTCTCAAAATAGTAAACCAAATATTCAAAAGTTAGGAGATAAAGTAAGTGCTGTTTTTGTTCCTGTTGTAGTATTAATTTCTATTATTACCTTTTTTGTTAATCACTTGTTTTTTTCTGTTGAAATTCAAGAATCAATATTGAGAGCAATTGCTGTATTAGTTATATCATGCCCTTGTGCAATGGGATTAGCAACTCCTACTGCTGTGATGGTAGGAATAGGAAGAGCAGCTAAAAAAGGAATATTAATTAAAGGAGGTGACACAATAGAAAAAGTAGCTACAATTAAAAATATAGCATTTGATAAAACTGGAACCATAACAACAGGTAATTTCATAGTTTCTGAACTTAAGATTAATAAAGAAAAACATAATATAAACGATCTTAAAAATATCATTTATAATATTGAAAAACACTCTTCTCATCCAATTGCAAAATCGTTATGTAAAATTTTTGAAAAGAATAGCTTTGATCTTCAAGTTTCAGAAATTGAAGAAAAAAAAGGAATTAGTATTTCTGCTAAAATTAACAGTAAAAAATATACTATAGGATCTTCTAAAATAATAGACGACAGTAATAATTATGATATTTATGTTCTTTGTAACAATGAATTAATTGCAACCATAAAAATAGAAGATAAAATTAAGGATAAAGCAAGTGATGTTTTAGAAGAATTACAAAAATTAAAGTATAATACAGTTTTAATTAGTGGTGATAAAAAAGAAAAATGTGATTTAATTTCTAATAAATTATTTTTTAATCAGATTTTTAGCGAACAACTTCCAAAAAATAAAATTGATGTAATAAATAATCTCAAAAAGAAAAATCCAACAGCAATGATTGGTGATGGAATTAATGATGCTCCTGCTCTCACTGAATCGGATGTTGGTATTTCAATTGCAAATGCAAATGGAATTGCAATACAATCATCAGATGTTATTTTACTTAGTTCTTCAAATTTAGATCAGCTAATTCAATTATTTAAAATTAGCAAAGCAACTTTTCTTACAATAAAACAAAATCTTTTTTGGGCATTTTCTTATAATATAATAGCTATACCGCTTGCATTTATGGGACTATTAAATCCAATGTGGGCAGCACTATTTATGGCATTCTCTGATATAGTTGTTATTGGCAATTCTATTAGACTTCGTTATAAAAAGATTTTTTAGTACATTTACAGAAAGATTAAATATAAAACATAACATGAAAAAAATTTTTACCCTACATATACTAGTATTACTTTTCTTTGTTGCCAATGCACAAATAGACTCTAAACTTAATAATAATCATTTAAAAGCTGTTAATAATAAGAAAATGTATACTGGAGGAGAAGCTCTAAGTAATTTAATTATTAATCCTAACCCAACTGTTACTTCAAATTATAGTTTTAAAACATCAGTTCCTGGAATCGGATTTGAAAAGACAATAGGAACAACTTACTATGATTTACAATCAAACGCCTGTGTTCAAGATAGGATTGTTATGCACGATAAAGGGATATCAGTAGCTTGGACAATGAGTCAACAGTTTAATGCAGCACATGCAGATAGAGGTACCGGATATAATTTTTTAGATTTTAATACTGGAAATTGGACTAATACATCTAGTGGAGCTCAAAATGGATTTAGTTATTTAACAAGACTTGAATCATCAAGAGGTGGTTGGCCATCAATGCTTATTATGGGTTCAGGAAAAGAAGCATCAATAACTCACAATACAGATAATAACTATTTGAATATGACCCACAGACAAGTAGCTGGTGACCCAAATTATTCATGGAATGAACAAATAGTTTCATCAGTAGATATAAATGAGGTTCCTAGATACTTAATATGGAATAGATCTGCAATTGGAGGCATAAACAATAACACTATACACATGATTGCAGTAACTGCTTCAACAAATTTTCAAGGAACATTATTTAATGGTTTAGATGGGGCTCTCGTTTACTATAGATCTCAAGATGAAGGAGCTACTTGGGATAGAAAAGATTTACAATTACCCTCATTAGATTCTACAAATTTTATTGGGATGAGTGGTGATGTATATGCTATTGATGCTCAAGGAGAAACAGTTGTTATTGCATATTTTGACGATTGGGGGGATTCGTTTATATTAAAGTCTACAGACAATGGAGACAATTGGACAAGAACTACTTTCTTAGATTTTCCAGTTAACAAGTATATGATTGATGCAGGTTTTGATTTAGATAATAATGACACTACTGATCATGTATATTCTACCGACAACTATGGTTCTGTAATTTTAGATGCAAATAATATGGCTCATGTTTTTTATGGTGTAATGCAATATGCTGATGATGATTTAACTGACGAAAGTTCTAGCTGGTATCCTGGAACTAATGGAATTGCATATTGGAATGAAAATTTTGGGGCAGATAATTACTTAGACTCTGTGCAAGTTCAAAACCCTTACTTTACTGTCAATGGAAACATAATTGATACACTTGAATTCTCTCTAGATACTATCTTTTTAAATTCTTGGGATACTATCACTCAAACTGTTAATTTAGTTCCGACTAATTTTTATGAAATAATCCAATTTAACGACTCCTTAAACCCCTTAGTTGCGACAGATACTGTAATTGGTTGGGAATCAAATGTATATTCAATAATATATGATATAAATGGTGACAGTATTGGATCTTCATTTATTTCTGCTGACACATCAATTATTAATAATTATTATATAAGTTACAATCTAGTTCATATACCAAATAATTCTGAACTTCAAGATACCATTAATTATCTTGATGCAAGTGGATTAGCTACTCCAAGAGGAAGATGGTGGTCAGATATGATGAATGATAATATAATTGCTGTAGCACCTGATCTAAATGGGGACAGTACAGTAGGAGGAATAGATTCAACAGGAGGATATGCAATATATTACGCTTCTAGAGCGAGTATGCCAAATGCTGGTATAGCTTCAAATGGAGATATATATTTATCTTTTTCTGCATATACTGAAAATGCATCTACATCAACACAAGTATTTAGACATATTTATATTACTAAATCTTCTGATGGTGGAGTTAGTTGGAAAGAACCAGTTGATGTCACACCTCATGATATATGGGGAGGAAGTCAAGAATGTGTTTTTGGTGCAATGAATAATATTGTCGATGATAAAATAAGAATTGTTTATCAAAAAGATTTTGAACCTGGACTTGCAGTAAGAGGTGATGAAGATATAATTGATTTAAATGAAATTGTCTATTTAGAAATTGATACTGCTGGATTATTTGATGGAAATGTAGTAGTTAACCCATTCCCTTCTTCAATAGACAATATATTTAGTGAAGAACATGTAAATATTTATCCAAACCCTTCAAATAACATTACATATATTGAGATTAATAGTTTAGAAAGTAATTTAGCACATATTTCTATAATAAATATACTTGGTGAAAAAGTTAAAGATATAAACATGCAATTAAAAGAAGGAAAAAATGTCAAATCTGTAAATACATCTGAACTTACAAAAGGTATTTATTTTATTGATATAAATATAAATAATAGTTCTATAACTCAAAAATTAATTATTTCAGAATAAGAAAATTATTTTAAATCAAATATAGAATTTACTTTAGGTAACTGATGAGCAATAAATGCTTCAGCATACATACATTTAGTCTGTCTTCCTAAATCTTTAGCTCTATATTTTACACTATCTAAAAATGATTTGGTAGAAATTATAGTTTCTTTTTCATTGCTGTGAGGATTATAAAATTGAGAAGCATAACATTTTACGGCTTCAATTTTTTTATCAATTTGATTAGTAATATCAACTACAAAATCTGGTGTGATAGAATTAAACTGTATATAGTGATATATAGCTTCAGGTCTATAAACTTCTTGATTTGTATTAATCTTTGATAAACCAGAAAGAAAGCATGCATCAATTGTGAGTTGTGAACTTCTAGGGTGATCTGGATGTCTATCAGATAAAGCATTAGTTAAAACAATTTTGGGTCTATAACACCTTATTTTTTTTATTAACTCTATTTTATTTTTTTCAGTATTCTCAAAAAAACCGTCCTTAAAACACATATTTTCTCTAATTTCAATACCTAATATTTTATTTGCTTTTTTAGATTCTTGTTTTCTTTTCTCTACATTACCTCTTGTACCCAATTCACCTAAAGTTAAATCAATAATACCTACTTTTTTACCATTCTCAACTTCTTTAATTATTGTACCACCACATCCAAGTTCAACATCATCAGGATGAGCACCAAAAGCTAAAATATCTAAATTCATTAGTAATATTTTTTGTAATTAATTCTAGAAAAAACTGCTGATAAAATCATGATAATTGTTAAATAATAAACAAAAGATGGGATTGGCATAGGATCTCCTGCGGCATAAGAATGCAGACCAGATAAATAGTAATTAACACCAAAATATGTCATGATTATAGTCCAAATAGCAAACATTGAGCAGACATTGAATACATATTTATTTTTTAATTTGGGAATAAATCTCAAGTGTAAAATAATAGCATAAACTAAAACGCTAATTAAAGCCCATGTTTCCTTTGGATCCCAACCCCAATATCTTCCCCATGATTCATTAGCCCATATACCTCCAAGAAATGTTCCAATTGTTAGCATAAATAAACCAATTTCTAAAGTTTTATCATTAATAATAGTCAACTCTGATAAAGTATTCTTAAACTTAACAACATTCCTCTTGTTTGTAAAAATTATAAGCCATAGAGAAATTAATCCAAGAATAGCTCCAAGTGCAAAGAAACCATAAGATGCTGTTATTATAGAAACATGAATCATCAACCAGTAGGATTTCAATACAGGTACTAAGTTAGTAATTTCAGGATCTAACCAATTTAAATGTGCTACCATTAACAACAAAGAAGATACAACTGCAGTAGCAGATAAAGTTAACAGAGAACTTCTACTAAAAAAAAGTCCCGAAAAAACTGTTGCCCAAGCAATGTAAATCATAGATTCATAACCATTTGACCAGGGTGCATGCCCTGAAATATACCATCTTATTGCTAGACCAACTGAATGAAATAAAAACCCTGAAATGATTAACCATTTACAAAAAACAACTAAAAAACTAATTATTTTACTTCTCTTAAATAACTGAAATATTAATGAAATTAATAAAACTAGTCCAGTTATTAAATAAAAAATAAATAATCGAGAAAATATTTTTACTTTATTGTAAATAACTTCTAATTTAATCTTTTTAGTATCAGGAATAATTTCTTGACCATATTTATTTTGAAACTTACTAATATAATTTACAATTGAATCTGAATTAGCCCAATTGTTAGTTTGCAATCCGTCTTTAAGTGATCTAAAATACATTGGCATGATATTGGACACAAATAATGAATCATTTCCAAAAAACTTTTCATTTTGTCTATATGATAGCCAAGTATTATTTGTATCGCTAGGAATTGGGAAAAATCTAAAAATTCCTCCATTATATATTGTAAAACAAATATTTACTTTTTCATCGATTTTGATAACTTCTTTATCCTCTTTGCTTCTATCCTTAGGTAATTTTGCATAGGCTTCATCAACTATTTCTTTTAAAATATAATTACCTTCATCATTAAAAAAATCATTAAAAGAAACTCTTGTACTTTTTGAAGAATTATTTTCTTTCTTTAACTTATCTTTTATCTTTATAGATTTAACTTTAATCAAATCTACTTTACTCCAATAAATTGGATCTGTCATCATACCTAGTACAAGTTGGGGAGCACTGTATTCTTTATAAGAATCCTTACCATAAATTTTTCTAAAATATTCAGAACATAGTGTATGTACTGGTTTTATTCTACCTCCATTATCTTGAATTAATAAATGACTAAATTTTTCAGTATGTTGAGTACTAATTACTTCTTCAGAAATATTATTTGAAGTAGATAATAATGGAATGAACGATAACATCATTAGTAATCTTGTTGTTTGACGCATTTTTTTTAATTTGTTTGACAATAAATTAAATCTTGAATTTTTATAAAAGAAAACCAATAAAAAACCAAGCCCCAATAAAAAATAACCAACATATGAAATTAAAGTCCCCCACCAATCATGATTTACTGATAAAATAGTTCCTTTTTCATCCTCATCATATGATGATTGAAAAAATCTGAATCCTTTGTATTGTAAAACATTATTCATGTATATTCTATAAGGTAAAATTTCTTTTTTATCTATAATACTCACTTCTGCTGCGAATGAACTTGGACTCGAGGATCCAGAATATCTATCTAATTGAAAATCTCTTAATTTAACACTAAAAGGTGTTGTAAAATATTTTGATCCATATGATAACTTAAAATTAAGATTACCTAATGAAAAATATTCCCCCTTACTTTCACCTCCTTTGCCTCCAAAAAGAGTAATTATTCTATTTTCACCATTAACACCTACTTCAACTTTTAATGCGTCTAAAGAACCATCTTGCATTAATTTTGAACTACTTACTTGTTTTAACTCAGCGTCCGCTATTAAATCTTTAAAAACAAAATTCAAACCGTTTGTTGTATATAAAACTCTATTTTTTAAATTAAATTTTTTAAGTGGATCTTGAATCCCTTGTTCTTTATCATTCATATTCATAGTTGAAGTTGAATGTGAAGAATTACATATAATAGAGTCTCTAAAAGAATTAAAATTTATATCTCCTTCAATATTTGAATTAAATGTAATTAAATTTCCCTTTATAAATTTTGTACTATTTTCATTAATATATTCTGATTGCATACCATTTTCACCAGGTACAATAAGATGCAAAACTTTTTTTCCATTCTCTGCGTTAACAAATAATGAATCTTTAACATTTGGTAAAAAATCTACATACTTGATATAAATATCATTTTGTTTAAAATTAACATTTACATTAAAATTGTTTCTTGAAATTGCTGATAGATATAATTTCTTGTCATATTTGTATTGATGTAATTTATCATCAATATGTATTTGTAAAAAAGTATCATCAGAGATAAAAAGATTTGTACTCTCTCCTTCTCTAATATGCATCATTCCTTCATAACTTATATATCTAGTAATTGCAGAACCAATTATTATGATTATGAATGCTAGATGAAAAATTAAAACAGGTAGCTTTTCAAGTCTAAAAAGTCTATATTTAATTAAATTATTAAACAAATTATAGACAAATAAAGCCAACATTAATTCAAACCACCAAGTGTTATATATTAACGCTTTGGCTGATGACCTTCCAAAATCATTTTCAACAAATGTTCCAAAAGCAAGAGCAATAGCAAATAATAATATTAATAAAGTCATAAACTTCATTGAAGAAATAAAAGAAATTATTTTTTTCATTCTTGCTTGTAATTAATTATTTACAAAATTAGTAATTATTATTAGATTTGTAAATAAAAATTTATGCATAGCATAGTAATAGTTGGTTCTGGAAATTTAGCTACTCAATTAGCTATCCAATTAAAAAAAAATAAATTTTTAATTAAACAAGTATATAGTAGAAATTTAAATAACGCTAAAGCACTTGCTAGTTTATTAAATACCCAATTCACAGACAACTTAAGTAAATTGTTTGATGCTGACCTGATAATTATTGCAACAAAAGATAGTGCTATTGAAGAAGTATTAACTAAAATTAATTCAACTTCAATTGTACATACGTCTGGGACTACAAGTCTTGATATATTTAAAAATAGATTTAAAAATTATGGTGTTATTTATCCAGTTCAAACATTCAAAAAAAACATTGAAATAGATTTCTCAAAAATTCCAATTTGTGTTGAGGCAAGTAATAAAAGTTTTCTTTCCGATTTAATTTCACTTTCTAAAAAATTATCAGAAAAAGTAATTGAAATAGATTCACATCAAAGAAAAAAAATTCATTTAGCTGCGGTTTTTTCATGTAATTTTACTAATTATTTATTTACCATTGCTTATGAAATTTTAGAAAATGAAAACATAGACTTTTCTATTTTACACCCTCTTATCCAAAAATCAATTAATAACTTAAAAACAAATCAACCAAACAGGATACAAACTGGACCTGCACAAAGGAAAGATTTAAACATTATTAATGAGCATATAAATCTGATGAAATCTAAAGAATACTTGGAAATATATAAATTAATTACAAATTATATTATTAAAAGAAATGAATAAAATATTTGGATTTTTAAAATTAATAAGAATTAAAAACTTGCTAATAATTGCCTTACTCCAAATATTAATTAAATATACATTAATAAATATTTATCTTGAAAATTATCAGTTGGATAATTTATTATTTTTTATTTATCTTATTACTTTATTGTTTGTAGTAGCAGGAGGATATATAATTAATGACATTTTTGATGTCAATACTGATCAAATCAATAAAAAAAATATCATAAATAATATAATTAGTATTAAAAATGCAAAAAATAGTTATGTAATAATGAATTTTCTTACAATTATTGGAACTACAATTCTAGTAATCAAAACCAATAATATAATTTCTATTTTTATTTTTTTATTCTTTATAATAAGTTTATATAAATATTCTCAAGTTTTTAAAAAGCAATTTTTAATTGGAAATATTCAAGTAGCATTTCTAACAGCATTTAGTATTTTTAATTTAATTCTTTTAGATTTATTAAATGAAAATAATCAAAATGATTACAGTAAAAAAACAATTGTAAAAATCATCTTAATTTATACGCTTTTTTCATTTATTACTACTTTAGTTAGAGAGATAATAAAAGATATTGAAGATATTGAAGGAGATAAAAAAATTAAAGCAAGAACAATTCCAATTGTCTTAGGTATGATTCATTCAAAAAGAATAGTAACAATATTACTAACTATAACTATTGTAGGGTTGATGCTAATTCAATATTTTCAATATAGCTTTATTTTAAGTGATTTTGAAATTGAAATATCAATTTGGGGATTGAATAAAATTAGTTTTATATATGTAACGATTTTACAACTATTATTGTTTTTATTTTTATTTTATTTAAATAAATCTAAATATAAAAAAGATTTTTATTTTCTTAGTCAGCTTCTAAAGGCACTAATGTTAGTAGCGATATTGTCAATCCCCGTATTTTCGTATTTTCATTTAAAATGTTAAGTGAAAAATTAAAAAATTTCAATATTTTTCTTGGATCTTCATCTCCAAGAAGAAAAATTCTGTTATCACAGCTAGGATTAACTTTTGAAGTCAAAGCACCAAATATTAAAGAAGATTTCCCTGTAGAACTAGAAAATAAAAAAGCACCAATGTATATTGCTGAAATGAANGCTAATTATTTAGCGAAAAAAATTAGTGGAAATTATTTGTTAATTACTGCTGACACAATGGTTCTATTAAACAATGAGATTTTACACAAACCTAAAAATGAAAGTGAAGCAATAGAAACACTAAAGAAATTATCAAACAAAAAACATCAAGTTACAACCGGAATATGTGTTAAAACAAAAAATTCACATGTAAAGTATAGCTCAACTACGACTGTAGAATTTAAATACTTAAACAAAAAAGAAATAGATTATTACATCAAAAATTATTCTTTCTTAGATAAAGCAGGATCATATGCAATTCAAGAATGGATAGGTTTAATAGGAATTAAAAAAATCTACGGTTCATACTCAAATGTTGTTGGACTTCCNTTAAGTGATTTATATAATATTCTACTAAGAATTAAATAGAAAGTTATTCGTATATTTGTTTAAAAATATTTAAAATAATGGATATGAAATTTTGCTCTACAATTAAATTTATAATTATCTTATTATTTTTTCAATGTTGTACACCACTACAAAAAATTACTTATTTGAATAACAGCCAGCTTGGAGAATGGGATGTATCACCAATTCCACCAAAACATTATTTAGAAATTGGTGATATACTATTGGTTAGAGTTATTAGCAGAAATGAAGAATCTAACAATCTTTTTAATTTAGAAACAAATACAAATAGTAATAATCAAAAACTAAATGCAGCAACTGTTTATTTTAATGGTTTTACTATCAGCCAAGAAGGAACAATTGACATTCCAAATGTTGGAAAAATTCATGTTCTAAATCAAACTATAGAAGAAGCTAAAGAAACAATTTTAAAAGTTGCAGAAAATTATTTAATCAACCCTTTTGTAGTTGTTAAACTTGCAAATTTTGAATTTACAATATTNGGAGAAGTAAATACACCAGGAAAATACCCTGTTTATGAAGAGGGAATTACTATTTATGATGCAATAGCAATGGGCGGAGACATTACAGATTATGGAAATCTAACAAAGGTTAAACTNATTAGATCAAATAAAAATAAAAAACAAATTTATCACCTAGATTTAACTTCCTCAAATATTTTAACATCAGACTTTTTTTATTTAAGAAATAATGATCTAATATACATTGAACCATTAGAATTTAAAGGATTTAGAAAAGCTCAATCTCAAATTATATTATCAACCCTTACAACATTTGCAATATTGTTTAATGCATACCTAAAAATCTCTGAGTAAAATGCAAAATAAAAATCTTAAACAAGAAGAAACAATAGATATAAAATTATTAATATTGAAATATTCTCAATATTGGTACTATTTTGCACTTTCAGTTTTATTTTTTACATTTTTTGCATTCTTAACTAATAGATATAGTATACCAGAGTATAGTGTATCAACTACANTACTTATTAGAGATGATAACAATACACAAATGGGAGCAGAAAACCTGTTAGAAGGGTTAGAATTATTTAGTGGTAAGAAAAATTTAAAAAATGAAATTGTTATNTTAAATTCATACAGTATTTCAGAAAGAATTGTAAATGAACTGGAACTTGGAATATCTTACTTTCAGCATGGATTTATAATGTCNAATGAAATATTTGAATCATCACCCTTCAAAGTACATGTAGATTCTTCACATGTTCAACTTACTGGAGTAGATTTTTACTTAAAAATTAAAAATGAAAATGAATTTGAATTATCAATTAAATCAAAAGATCAAAATCCTTACAATATTTACTCAGAAAAACTTAACAAAAATCTTACTACTAATATTAAATTAAAAAAGAACTATTCATTTGGAGATAAAATAGAATCTAAATATTTTTCTTTTACAATTAAAAAAACTCAATATTTTGATTTAGATAAAATTATTGAAAATAACAAAACATTTTCTTTTAAACTAAATCAAACAAANTTATACGCACAAAAATTAATTAATAACATTAATATTAATCCGATAAATAAGGAAACTTCAGTTCTTAAATTAAATATCAAAGGACCTACACCTAAAAAAAATATTCGAATATTAGACAAGCTTACAGAGATATATATTAGAAGTGGATTAAATGATAAAAATACGATGGCTATTAGTACAATTAATTTTATTGATGAACAACTTCTAATAATACAAGACTCTCTTTCACTAATAGAAAATAAACTAGAAAAATTTAGAGTTGAAAACCCAAATTTAGAAATTGTCGACAAAGAGTTTGGAACATATTTTCAAAAACAAAAGTTAGATAATTCATTATCAGAACAATCAGTCAATATAAAGTATTATAAATCAATTCTAACATATCTTGAAGATGAAAAGAATTCAAATAGTATTGTTTCTCCTTCATCGATGGGAATAAGCAATCCAGAATTAAATTCATTAATTAATCAATTGATAAATTTATACTCGAAAAAAGGAGAATTAAAACTTACAACAACAGAAAAAAACCCAACTTTTCAAGCTATTTTAGCTCAAATTTCAAACACAAAAAACACTATTATTGAGAATGTCAATAATTTAATCGCATCCGCAAGTATATATGAGCAAGATCTTAAAAATAGAATTACTAATTTTAATTCAAAAATTGAAAGACTACCAGAAGCGGAAAAAAAATATCTTATATTAAAAAGAAAACATGAATATAATGAACAAACATCTGTTTATTTACAACAAAAAAGATACGAAGCTTCACTAGCTAAAGCCGGTACTGAATCTGATCATAAAGTTATTGATTCAGCAAGGTTAGATTCTGAAAGACCAATTAAACCTAGAAAAAGTTTAACTTACTTTATATCTATTTTATTNGGTATATTATTTCCAGTTTCTGTTATTTCCATCAGAGATTTCTTTAGTGATACTATTAAAAGTAAATCCGACTTAGAAAATCAAACTGACATACCAATTCTTGGACTTATTGGACACAGTGATAAAGCTAATAGTCTTGTAGTTCNAAAATCATCTAAATCAATNATTGCTGAATCTTTTAGATCTTTGAGAACAAATATTCAATATTTAGCAGCTGAAAAAAATAAAAAAATCATATCTGTNACCTCATCTGTTGGAGGAGAAGGAAAAACTTTTGTAACAATGAACTTAGCNTCAATTTTTGCACTNTCTGGTCACAAAACAGTATTAATTGGGGGAGATCTTAGAAAACCTAAACTTCATGAAGATTTTAATTTCAAATCTGGTAAAGGACTAAGTAGCTATCTAATTAATAAATCTAGTTTAGAAGAAATAATACAAAAATCTGAAATAGAATCACTAGATATTATACCATCGGGTCCTACTCCACCAAATCCAGCAGAACTTTTAGACAGTATAAAAATGAAAAATCTGCTGAAGGAACTTAATGAAAAGTATGACTTTGTTATTATTGATACACCTCCAATTGGTTTAGTAACTGATGGAGTAATTTTAATGAGAAATTCAGATGTAAACTTATATGTTGTTCGTCATAATTACACAAAAACAAGATCATTAACTGTAATTAATAATCTATATAAACAAGAAAAAATTGA